>JVVZ01000101.1:0-1639 GCA_001062585.1 Neisseria meningitidis | reverse complement strand
TTGAGCTAAGGCGAGGCAACGCCGTACTGGTTTAAAGTTAATCCACTATATCGTAGAACGGCACCCCATTAATCACAACGCAGAGAAAATGGTTTAGAGGGATTCCCAAACGTTGGCAGCTTCTTCGGAGAAATGTTGCCACGCGGGCAATGTTATGGAAGTTGCTGTTTCCAATGCGCCAGCAGTTGCTTGAGGATTTCAGACTGTTCGTGACCGTCATTGATGGCGGTTTCAAGCCAACGGCAGGCTAAGGCTGTGTTGCGGCGGACGCCTGTTCCGTGGAAATAGAGGCAGGCGAGGTTGTATTGCGCCATTGTGTCTTTTTGCTGCGCTGCCTGCGCGAACCATTTGGCGGCTTGGGTATAGTCGGTCTCTGTTCCATGACCGTTGTAGTACATCATGCCGAGATTGGTTTGCGCTTTGCTGTGTCCCAAATCTGCGGCCTGCTGATAGAGCGTCAGCGCTTCGGCATGGTCGGGAGCGCGGTTTAGACCGTAATGGGCGGCAAAAGCCAGCTGATAGAATTGCTCCGCCTGTTGGCGTTGCAGCGCGTGTTCTTTGGCTTGAGGGTAGTTTTGCTTATTGTTCAGGGCAATGTCCGCGAGTAGTTTTTGGTGTGCGGCGAGATTGCCCAAATCAGCGGCAAGCTGATAGTAATGGCGCGCTTTGGAGGGTTCGGGAAGGATGCCCAGCCCGTAGCGGTAGATATCGCCGAGCAAACGCAGCGCTTCAGGATGATTGCGGCGGGCGGCTGCTTTGGCGTAGCGGCGTGCTTTATCCGTGTCTTTCGGGATGTCTTTGCCCAGCAGATGGATTTCTGCGAGCTTGGCGTAAGCATCGCTGCTGTTTTGTCTGGCGGCGGTTTCCAGCCATTGGATGGCTTTGTCGGGATGTGTCGGGAGCAGGATTTCCGCAAGGGCGACTTGTGCAGGCGCGATGTTGTCACTTGCCGCGATGTACAGGTGTTGGGCGGCTTGTTCAAGGTCCGGTACCACGCCTTGACCGAGCTTGTATTGCAATCCGAGCTGCCAATTGGCAGGCGTAAATCCTTGTTTGGCGGCAAGTTGGTAGAGCTGGTGTGATTGGGGATAATCGGGCGGCGAGGTGTATTGGCAATGCTGGCCTAAGAAATATAGGGCTTGGGGATTTTGCTGACGCGCGGCAAGTACGGCCCAATCGACGGCTTCTTCGTGTTGACCTGCGTCATGATAAGCGCGCATCAGCTTGAGCTGTGCTTCGATAATGCCTGCTTCTGCCAATTCCCGATAGGAGGGAAGCAGGGTATTGAGCGGCATGCCTTGTGCTTCTTGGATTTGAAGAAGGTTGTAGCTGGCGTAGGGATGACCGTCACGCGCCGCTTGCTGCATCAGGCGTATGCCGGCTTCGCGGTTGGCAGGGATGCCTTGCCCTTGCAGCAGGCAGCCTGCAAGATGGAATTCTGCTTCCGTATGCCCTTCGTCTGCCGCTTTTTGCAACAGAGGGACTGCGGCGGCAAAATCGGGCGGGATTTGGGTCATGAATGAGTGAGCTTCCCGGAATAGTGTATCGGCGGTTGTTGTATTCATTTTATTGTATATGTTTTGAATTTTATAGTGGATTAACTTTAAACCAGTACGGCGTTGCCTCGCCTTAGCTCAAA
>JVVZ01000100.1:0-1293 GCA_001062585.1 Neisseria meningitidis | reverse complement strand
ATGCAGACATCACTTATTTTAAAATCAAATGGTTATATTAATACCGTCTATTAGAGTTTCAGACGACCTTTTTTGCATGAAAGAAAATAGGGATTGATTGGTTTGAGCATGAGTTGGGATGAAATGGCGCGCCCATAAAAAGCCGGCTTTTAAAGCCGGGATTTTGAAATTGGGCAGGATTGGGGCGGATTTAAAGGCATGGCAAACAAGGTTCAAACCGCCCAATAAGCCGGAGGCTATATAGGAATGATTGTGCGGGTGTCAACATTTTCCGCCTTTTTTCAGAACAAAACATGACTTATGCCAATATTTGTTACTACAACCCACTACATCGGCGGGAACATGAAAATGATGTGTGTTAGAATTTTTTCAGCTGTTTTATAAAACAGTACCTTAACTAAAAAATTTAAGAAGGATAGAACATGAACAAATTACTAATTGCTGCGATGATGATGGCCGCTTTGTCGGCTTGTTCCCAAGAAGCCAAGCAGGAAACTAAGGAAGCGGCTTCTGCCGTAGCTTCCGAGGTTAAAGACGCTGCGGCTTCTGCTACCGATGCTGCTGCATCTTCTGCTCAAGCAGCGGCAAGCAAAGTAGAAGATACTGCTGCCAAAGCCGCATCAGAAGTAAAAGAAGCTCCTGCCTCTGAAGCCAAACCGGCAGAAAAAACAGAAGCTGCGCCTGCCGACGAGAAAAAAGATGCCTCGTCCGCCAAAGTGGACGGCAAAGCCGTTTTCGAAGCCAACTGTAAAATGTGCCACGGCGGTACCATCCCGGGCGCTCCGGTCGTCGGTAAAAATGATGATTGGGCTCCGCGCATCAAACAAGGCAAAGAAACCCTGCATAAACATGCACTCGAAGGCTTCAACACCATGCCGGCAAAAGGCGGCAACACCAGCCTGAGCGATGACGAAGTCAAAGCGGCGGTTGACTATATGGCAAACCAATCCGGCGCCAAATTCTAAGCTGTACAAATCAAAACGCACCTTGCAATAAGGTGCGTTTTTTATGGGAAAACAGCCAAGCGTCGAGACGGTTCGGATTTGCTTTGATGGGAAACGGTATAAGATTAAGCTGAAATCAATGCGGTGTTGCTTCGCCTTGTCTTGATTCAAGCTTACTTGAACCACTACACAGGAAGTTGAGGGAAGCTTGTCTGAAACATCATCCTGTTTTCAGACGACCTGATCTTTGATTAACGATGGTGCGGTCTGAATGTTAGAACTAAGGCAGAAAGGCAATAAAAAAGCTGAGTTTTTCAACTCAGCTTTTTAAATTTGGTGGGTCGTGAGC
>JVVZ01000099.1:0-11306 GCA_001062585.1 Neisseria meningitidis | reverse complement strand
GTACTATCTGTACTGTCTGCGGCTTCGTCGCCTTGTCCTGATTTAAATTTAATCAACTATACCGTTAAAAAGGTCGTCTGAAACCCGATTCCGTTTCAGACGACCTTTGTGTTCAAACCCCGTTATTCGTATTTTTCGTAGCGGATGGCAGAATCTTCGCAGAACATCGCCGAAGTTTCCGCATTGCAGGCGGTGCGGACGGCGCGGCGCGCTTCCCATTCGTTTTTCCCCGAAGCCTCAAACAACTTCTGGAACGGCTTGACGCTGCACACATAAACCCGATTCGGGTTGTACTATTTTGACTTGGAAAGGCGTTTTTCCAATTTACTGATACGGGCTTCCAAAGCCTCGATCTTCCGATTCTGTTCGTCAATTAAATGCATCTGCCCCGCCTCTAACCGTGCCAGATTCACTTCTACCCAAGCATGTTCTACTGTTTGTTCTGCTGTTAAATCCGCAATCTGTGCTTCCAATTCGGTAACCGAAGCCGCATTAGCAGCAGGCAAAACAGCAGCAAGCATCAGGGCAAAGAAAGATTTTTTCATGGTATATCTCTAGGTCAGTTACAAAAACGGCATATTATATAGAAAACCCACATTGAATCAGCCGGCATTACCCCGCCTTGTCTGGATTTAAAGAGAATTTACCGAAACGCAGACAGAAATACGACAAAGACGTCCCTGCCCGTCGCCGCCTCCTTTTCAGACGACCTTATACCCATTTCAAGCAAAAAACGTTAAAATTCCGCCATTAATCCATCCGACAGCAGCAAAAACATGAGCGCACAAATCCTCGCCGTCGCCAACCAAAAAGGCGGCGTCGGCAAAACCACCACCACCGTCAACCTCGCGGCATCGCTCGCCTCCAAAGGCAAACGCGTCCTCGTCATCGACCTCGACCCGCAAGGCAACGCCACCACCGGCAGCGGCATAGACAAAGCCCGCCTCGAAGAAGGCGTGTACCAAGTCGTCTTGGGCGATACCGACATCAAGACTGCCGTCGTCCGCAGCGGAGACGGCAGCTACGACGTACTCGGCGCCAACCGCGCGCTTGCCGGTGCCGAAATCGAGCTGGTGCAAGAAATCGCCCGTGAAATCCGCCTCAAAAACGCCCTGCAAACCGTCGAAAACGACTACGACTTCGTCCTCATCGACTGCCCCCCTTCACTGACCCTGCTCACGCTCAACGGACTTGTCGCTGCCAACGGCGTCATCGTGCCCATGTTGTGCGAATACTATGCCCTAGAAGGCATCTCCGACCTGATTGCCACCGTGCGCAAAATCCGTCAGGCAATCAACCCGCGCCTCGACATCACCGGCATCGTCCGCACCCTCTACGACAGCCGCAGCCGCCTCGTCGTCGAAGTCAGCGAACAACTTTTCCAACATTTCGGCAACCTGATGTTCCAAACCGTCATACCCCGCAACGTCCGCCTCGCCGAAGCCCCCAGCCACGGCATGCCCGCGCTCGCCTACGACGCCAATGCCAAAGGCACCAAAGCCTACCTCGCCTTGGCGGAAGAACTGTTGGAGCGGACTAAAGGTTGATTGAGTCTGGAAGATAAAAAGGTCGTCTGAAAACTTGATTTCCAAGTTTTCAGACGACCTTTTTCCATTATTAAGCCCATATTCTGACGAAAAGAATTGTCAACAATAATATCATTCGGATTAAAAATATTTAATTAATAAACAAAAAGTAGCTTTATGTAATGCCATGATGCTTATAAACATTTTGATGATTTTAAAAATGCCATATGTAAAAAATTCAAAAAACAAAAGGCTATTCTTTGACAATCTTTAACCCATCCCCTAATATCCAACAGTTTGATTCCGCAAAGCGGATTTAAGAAAAACATTTTTGAGATTTTGAGAGGTAAAACGATTATGGAATGGGAATTTAACAGTTACTACACGTTGATTGCCGCCACATTGGTTTTGTTAATTGGTAAGGTTTTGGTAAACAAAGTCAAATTCCTGCGCGATTTCAACATTCCCGAGCCTGTGGCAGGCGGCTTGATTGCTGCGATTATCCTGTTTGCACTGCATCAAGCTTATGACGTGAGCTTCAAATTTGAAAAACCGCTGCAAGACGCATTCATGCTGATTTTCTTCACTTCTATCGGTTTGAGCGCGGATTTCTCCCGCTTGAAAGCAGGCGGTCTGCCGTTGGTGATTTTCACCGCCGTCGTAGGGGCGTTTATCATCGTGCAGAACTTTGTCGGCGTCGGCTTGGCGAAGATTTTGGATTTGAATCCGCTTATCGGTCTGATTACCGGCTCGATTACCCTGACCGGCGGACACGGTACTGCAGGCGCATGGGGTCCGGACTTTGAAAACAAATTCGGCTTGGTTGGTGCTACCGGATTGGGTATGGCTTCCGCCACGTTCGGTTTGGTATTCGGCGGCCTGATCGGCGGCCCGGTTGCGCGCCGTCTGATCAACAAAATGGGACGCAAACCCATCGATCAAAGCGGACAAAAGGCGAATTCAGACGAACATGCCGATGACGTATTCGAACAGGCGAAGCGCACCCGCCTGATTACCGCCGAATCTGCCGTCGAAACGCTTGCTATGTTTGCAGCGTGTTTGGCATTTGCCGAAATTGTGGACGGCTTCGACAAAGAATATCTGTATGACTTGCCGAAATTCGTATGGTGTCTGTTTGCCGGTGTCGTCATCCGCAACATTCTGACTTCCGCGTTTAAAGTCAATATGTTCGACCGCGCTATCGACGTATTCGGCAATGCCTCCCTGTCGCTTTTCCTCGCAATGGCACTTTTGAACCTGAAATTGTGGGAGTTGACCGGTCTGGCGGGTCCTGTAACCATCATCCTCGCCGTACAAACCGTCGTGATGATTTTGTATGCGACATTTGTGACTTATGTCTTTATGGGACGCGATTACGATGCGGCGGTTTTGGCGGCAGGCCACTGCGGTTTCGGTTTGGGTGCAACGCCGACCGCCGTTGCCAATATGCAGTCCATCACGCAGACCTTCGGTCCTTCGCACAAAGCCTTTTTGATTGTGCCTATGGTCGGCGCGTTCTTCGTGGACTTGATTAACGCAGCAATCCTTTCCGGTTTCGTAAATGTCATTACCAAATAAGTAAGCATTTATAACGTTTCGTTGAAAAAGCACTTGCAACATTTACTTGTTGCAAGTGCTTTTGTTATGATGGTCGTCTGAACGACAAAACGATGCGGTTTCCGAGCCGTATCAAGGAGTATTATTTATGCACAAAAAACTGCTGGCTTTACCGCTTATCGCCCTGATGTTGGCGGCATGCGGCAAAGAAGAACCCAAGCAGGCTTTGGAGTGTGGCAATCCTGCCGCCATTCAAAGTATCCGCAACCAAATCCAAGAAACCATCAAGCGCGAGGCGCGTTCCTTTGTCCGTGCCGACAGCCGCCAATTTGTCGATGCCGATAAAATCATTGCCGCCGGCTCCGAGTTGAATATCGTCTTGGACAATCCGCAAGAAATTACGGAAGACAACAAATCCTTGTGCAGCGCCGATTTGAAAATCCAAATCCCTGCCGAAGTATTGCGCACCGCCGATGCCAACAGTCCGCTGATTTACAGCAATACCGGCTTGACCGAAATGCTTCAGCAGAAAATCATGGGCAGCAACCTGAGCTTTGAGAACAACACGTTCTCAACCAGCGTCCGCTATACGCCCGATCCGAAAGTCGGTACGGTTTCTTTGGAAGACAATACCGTCAACATGACTGCGCAAACCCTGTCTTCCTTACTGCTGCCTTACGGTGTCAAAAGCATCGTGATGATAGACGGTAAGGCAGTCAGCAAAGAAGAGGCAATCAAAATCCTGCAAAGTAAAGCCGCTGAAGAGCCGCCTGTCGCCAAAGCAGAAGATATTTTGGAAAACAACGCGGCGAGCCAAGCTTCGGGTGTACCGCCTGCCGCGGGCCTTGAAACCGAAATCCTGCGTCCTGACGGCGAAGAGAAGCCGGAGCAGCCTTCGTTCTCTCAAAGCGACTTAGATAATGCCCGTTCGCAAAACCATCAGGCAGAGGCGGAAATCAAAGGCGTATGGGACGGCATGGAGCGCACTGTCCAACAGGAAATGCTGGCAGAACAACGCGCTTGGATTCAAACCAAAAACCAAAACTGCCAACAGGCAGCAGCTAGGGCGGACAGTCCGGCGCAAAACGAATACCTCAAGCTCCAATGCGATACCCGCATGACGCGCGAGCGTACCCAATATCTGCGCGGCTATTCGATCAACTGACGCTGCAAAGCCGACGGCAGGCGGGTGTTGATAAGCCTTCTGTCCGTTATTAAAAGGTCGTCTGAAATGCTGTTTGGCATTTCAGACGACCTTTGTATTGCGGTACAATCCACATTGCTCGTTGCATAATATAGTGGATTAACTTTAAACCAGTACGGCAAGGCGAGGCAACGCCGTACTGATTTAAAGTTAATCCACTATAAGAGCATCAGATGAAGCACTGAGTCAATCGCATTCTCCCTCATTTTTTCCCGTAAACCATAAGAAAGCACATTGATGAAAACCCTCGCATTCCTCCTGCTGACAAGCTTTTCCCTGCACGCTGCCGCACAAGATTATGTTCTGACGGAAGACCGTCTTAGCAGCGGCTCATTGACACTCAACGGCAAACAGGTTTCTGTCGATACAGTCAATCCAAACGGCCATGTCTGTAATTATGAAGGCACAATCAAAAACCGTACGAGCAAAAACCGTAATGGCTGCGTCGTACATTTCTCCTTTACCAACAACAGCGTGAAGCTGAACATTCCGGATTCAGCCCGCGAAGCCTGCCAAGAATACTGCGGACATAATGCATCTTTCGAGGCGACCTATGAAAAATTGCCTGCCGCCTGTTCCGCAAAAGGCGCGGCAGCAATGGAAAAACGTTTTCAGGCCGCCTATCAGGGAAAACGCTACCGCGATGCTGTTGCTATCAAACAACGTTATCTCAACGAATGCGACAAGTTCCTCGATTTGACCGAATGGATGCGGACGCTGAACGACTTGTCCGTCAGCTATAAAAATGCCGGAGACAAAGCGGCATGCCGCAAGGCGCTTGCCCCGATGGATGAATGGCTGGAGGGTTACCAGCCGAGCTACCTCTACGAAGACGCATACAAACGAGAAGCCGCTGCCGCACAATTTAATTTGAAGCAATGCAGCGACAAATAATCGCCGCCCATTATCAAATCCCACGCTAGTCGGGAAATGGGATAAGTTTGCTTCTTCGGCAAACAAGGTCGTCTGAAAACAAACGCCGCAGGTTGTGTTCAACCTGAAGCCGTTTTCAGACGACCTTTTATCTGGTTTGGAAAGCCGGCGGGTTAAATTTAAATCAGAGCGGGCAGTGCAGTGCCGTACGGGTTTGCACTTGACCCATACCCTTCAAAACAAAACGGGCGGCTTGGATGGCCGCCCGTTTGTTTGTCCCGTTGTTTATTTGATGATTTGGTTCAGCTCGCCTTTGGCGTAGCGGTTTGCCATTTTCTCAAGGGAAACGGGTTTGATTTTGCCTGCCTGACCTTCGCAACCGAATGCGAGGTAGCGGTCGAGACAGATTTGTTTCATGGCTTCGACGGTTTTGCTCAGGTATTTGCGCGGGTCGAATTCGGACGGGTTTTCTGCCATGAAGCGGCGGATGGCGCCGGTGGAGGCGAGGCGCAGGTCGGTGTCGATATTGACTTTGCGCACGCCGTGTTTGATGCCTTCGACGATTTCTTCTACGGGTACGCCGTAGGTTTCGCCGATTTTGCCGCCGTATTCGTTGATGACTTTCAGCCATTCTTGCGGAACGGAGCTGGAGCCGTGCATGACGATGTGGGTGTTGGGCAGGGCTTGGTGGATTTCTTTGATGCGGTCGATGCGCAATACGTCGCCGGTGGGCGGACGGGTGAATTTGTATGCGCCGTGGCTGGTGCCGACGGCGATGGCGAGTGCATCCACGCCGGTGTCTTTGACGAAGCGCACGGCATCTTCGACGCTGGTGAGCATTTGGTCGTGGGAGAGTTTGCCTGCCGCGCCTACGCCGTCTTCTTCGCCGGCTTCGCCGGTTTCGAGGTTGCCCAATACGCCGATTTCGCCTTCGACGGACACGCCGCAGGCGTGGGAGAAGTTAACGACGGTACGGGTGGCATTAACGTTGTATTCGTAGGTGGACGGGGTTTTGCCGTCTTCGAGCAGCGAGCCGTCCATCATGACGGAGGAGAAGCCCAGCTGGATGGAGCGCTGGCACACGTCGGGCGATGCGCCGTGGTCTTGGTGCATGACGACGGGGATGTGCGGGAATTCTTCAACGGCTGCCAAAATCAGGTGGCGTAAAAACGGCGCGCCTGCATATTTGCGCGCGCCGGCGGATGCTTGAACGATAACGGGAGCGTTGACTTGGTCTGCGGCTTCCATGATGGCGCGCATTTGTTCGAGGTTGTTGACGTTGAATGCGGGCAGGCCGTAGCTGTTTTCGGCGGCATGGTCGAGCAGTTGGCGCATGGATACGAGTGCCATTTAAATCTCCTTGGTGAGGTAGCGGGATGGTGATGTGGGAAATTATAATGTTTTTCTTATTAAAAAACTACACAGGGCTACATCAGTTTTATATATTAATGAGATTTTAGGCGGCGGCGGCGGGCAAACGGTGCGGTCAGTATTTGTCTGACATGGTTTATAATAACGGTTTGTTTTCGGGGTCGTCTGAAACGGCGGCGGGAGGTGTGTGATGGCTAAGTTGGCAGTGGCGGATGTGGATGTGGTGTTGTTTCAGACGACCTTGCGCGTGCAGGTGGGCGATGTGAATTACGGCGGCCATCTGGCGAACGATGCCGTTTTGCGTTTGTGCCATGAAGTGCGGATGCGTTGGCTGGCAGGTTTGGGCTGGAGCGAAACGGACGCGGGCGGCGCGGGGCTGATTATGGCGGACGCGGCGGTGCAATATTTGGCACAAGGCTTTTACGGCGATGAATTGTCGGCGGAAATGGGCGTCGAGGACATCGGCAAGGGCGGGTTCGCGCTGCTGTTCCGCCTGACGCGCATCGCGGACGGCAAGGTGCTGGCGCGGGCGCGCACGGGCATGGTGTGTTTCGATTATGCGCGCCAAAAGGTTTGCCGGTTGCCGGAGGCTTTGAAAACCGTGTTGGAGGTCGTCTGAAAATGTTGGCGCGCGATTTCGGGCTGTCTTTGGACGGCTATTTGAAAATGTTGGGGCAACAGGGCAAGTCGGCGCACACGCTGTCTGCCTACGGGCGCGATTTGACCGAACTTGTGCGGCTTTTGACGGAAGGGTCGTCTGAAACGGCGCAGGATTTGACGCGGCGCGATTTTGTGGCGGCGTTGAAACGGCTGTCGCAACAAGGTTTGAGCGAACGGACGCTGGCGCGCAAATTATCGGCGTGGCGGCAATATTGCGGCTGGCTCGTGCAGTCGGGCATGATGGACAACGATCCGACCTTCAACCTGAAAGCCCCGCGCCTGCCCGAACGCCTGCCCAAAGCCCTGCCGCAGGAAGAGTTGAACCATATGCTCGACAGCGCGCCCGTTGATGACAGTTTGGCAGTGCGCGATCATGCCTTGTTTGAACTGATGTACGGCAGCGGCCTGCGCCTGAGCGAGATACACGGCTTGGATTTGGGCGATGTGTTGCTGGACGAAGGCTGGGTAAGCGTAACCGGCAAAGGCAGGAAAGAGCGGCAAGTCCCGCTGTCGGGCAAAAGCGTCGAATCCTTGCGCGCCTACCTGTCCGAACGCGTGGCAGCAGACGGCGAAGCTGCGCTCTTTACCGGCAAAAACGGCACGCGGCTCGGGCAGCGGCAAATCCAAAAACGCCTTCAGGCATGGGCGGTGCAGCAGGGCAGCGGGCAACACATTTCCCCGCACATGATGCGCCACAGCTACGCCAGCCACCTTTTGCAATCCTCACGCGACATCCGCGCCGTGCAAGAACTGTTGGGACACAGCAACCTCTCGACCACGCAGATTTACACCAAGCTGGATTTCGACCATCTGGCCAAGGTTTACGACGAGGGGCATCCGCGGGCAAAACGGAAAAAGTGAAGGGGGCAGTTTCAGAGGTTTCCATATCGAAGACTTGGCATGAACAAAGGTCGTCTGAAACCCTTTCAGACGACCTTTAAACCTCTAAACACCCCATCCGACATCAATCCTCCCGCTTGCGCACCTCCGCAGGCGTGCAGTCGAAATATTGCTTGAATGCCTGTGTGAAGCTGGATGTGTGTCCATAGCCGCAACGGTAGGCGATTTCGCTGATGCTCTCTTTGCCCGTCGTCAATGCATACAGCGCATATTGCATATGTTTGTGCCGCAGCCAGTCGCTGACGGTAATCCCGAAATAATCCCGCAGGCGGCGTTGCAGCGTCCGTTCGCTGACGTGTAGCGCAGCGGCGAGTTCCGCCACTTGGTGCGCGCCTTGGTCAAATGCCTGATTCAAACCATGCACAAACCCGTCCCCATCCGACGGGCGAACCGTCCCGCCTGATTTTTCAGGCGATGGCGACAACGGATAACGGCTGCAAAAATCGCGCCACAATCCCGCGAGCAACTGCAAAGCATCGGCTTCGCGCTGCAAAACATCGCCCAGACCGTCGCCTTGCGCCGACAGCATCAAACTGTTTTCCGCCAAAGCGCGCAATTCATCGCTCAAATGCCAATGCCGCACCGTCTCGCGGTAAACCGCCGGCAGCATCGCCGCGTATTGCGGTTGCGACAGCCATTGCTCTATGCCTTTCAACGTGATTTTCGCCGTTTTCTCCCCTTGGTAGAGATAACGGCTGAACAAAATCTCCTCTTCCGCAGCAATCAACACCACCCGTCCGCCGTCAGCCTCAATCTGATAGCGGTTTTGATTGATGGCGAAATCCAAACGCCCTTCCAGCAGCAGGATGAACGAAATATACGGCTCGGCAAGCTGCGTGCTTTGGAAATCCTTTTGCGCGGTCACGCAGCCGCCATGCAGGGAAATGCCGCTGTGCAGCGTATCGAAACGGTAATTGCCGCTCAGATAATCGCTGCCGCCGCCTTGTTGCACCAGTCGGACGAAATGTTGGCTGTTTAAAGAGTCTCTTTCCATAAATCATTTTATTTTCAACAGACTGCCAAACACAATAACACCGATTTCCCTTCAGGTAAACCGACACGAAGGTCGTCTGAAACCCAAATCTTCGTTCTTTTTCCCAAAAACGCTTCTGATAAAAAAGGGGCGGTCGGTTGCAGCGGGTGATGTAGAGCGAATACAAAAAGGTCGTCTGAAAACCTGATTTCCAAAGTTTTCAGACGACCTTTGTTATGTTTGGCGGTTAAGCGGCGGCAACGGTAAAGCGTTCAAACAGATGCGCTTTGTTTTCCACGTCGTCGGCGATGGCGACTGCCAAATCCGCCACGCTGATGCCTGCCGGAATTTCACCGTCCATCAGCAAATCGTCTTTGCCCAAGCGGTATTTGCCGGTTGTGTCTTCGCTGAAACCGCCGTTCGCGCCCAGTCGTGCCGGAGGGGAAACGAAAGACCAGTTCACATCGCGGCGCGGCAGGAGTGCCGTCAAGAGATGGCGTGCGGCATTGGCGCCGTCGTAAATGGCTTTGGGGAAGTCGGGCGTATCGACAACTTGCAAATCAGGTGCGACATACAGGCTGCCTGCGCCGCCGACGATTAAGAGATACGGCACTTGCGCCGCTTTTGCCGCTTCGATGATGCTGTTTGCGCCGCGTGTAAAATCTGCGCCGATATTGGGATTGGTCCAGCCGGGATTGAACGCGCTGACCACGGCGTCAAAGCCTGCCAGCTTGTCGGCGAAATCCGCCGCGTTCACGTCTGCGGAGACGGCGGCAACATTTTGCGCTTGGAACACTTTATCCGTATTGCGCGCGAAAGCGGTCACTTCATGCCCGCGACCCGCCAATTCTTGCACGACTGCGTTGCCGACATAACCTGTTGCGCCGATGACTGCGATTTTCATGTTTGACTCCTTGTTGGGATGTGATTGATTAGATGAATGCATTGTAAGGTCGTCTGAAACGCTTGATAATCCCTGTTTTGCTGTTGTTATTATAAAGTTGAGCTAAATAATAGGATGAAAAAAGGTCGTCTGAAACGGGGTTTAAAGTTTCAGACGACCTGTTGTCAGTGGATGGATTCGATGCCGGTAATGTTCCCCTTGGGATCAAATGAGACATAGAAATAGTATTCGCCGTCAGGTACCAATGCATCGTCATCATTGTGAAACACGATATCGAAATCCTGATCGAAAAAATCCAATTTTTGCAGCTTTAAGTCTTGGAGGAAGCTTTCCGCCGTCGGATGCGGATTGGGAAAAAATCCGTCTTTGGTGCGGATGCCGTTGTGTTTGCGGATATGTTCGAGCAGGTAGGTGTTTAGGGAGGCATAGAGTTGCGCCTGTTGGGCAAATACTTCCAGCAAGCGTTTGAGCGTACCGCCCGCCGGTTTGTCGCCCTCTGCGTTCAAAGACAATTTCACAGGCAGCCCCGCCCATTCTGCCTTGGCTTCGAAATTTTCCATAAATGTGTTTAATCTGAATGTTGCCAGCGGATGGGTAAACAAAACGGGATTCAGATATTCGCGGCGTAGGTTTTCCAATTCTTGATTGTGTGCATCGCTTTCGAGTACCTCAACTAAAAGTATATGGCTCAACCACTCGCCTCCGAATGGCTCCCAATCCATGGCTAACTTACTTCGGATACGGTACACGGTCAGTGGCTTGAGCGTCTGAAATGAACAGTTTTTAAAGGGGTTGTTTGCATCGTCTTCTGCCCAGGTCAGCTTGTATACGGGCTGATCCATGAACGTACCGCTTTTAACATGGACATAGCCTAAAATTGGGCAGCTTTTGGCTTGGAATTGTTTTTTGCCTCCACCTATGCCCGCGTTAATCCTGAATATTCCTATCTCAGGGTCGAAATCGGAAGTCAATACCAGCATTTCTTCCGGTTCGTTGGCGAATAAGTCGGCATAAACCGCCGTATTCAAATTCAAAGCCGCCAAACGCGCGCGCTCTTGTTCATCTTCGGCAGAAGGACCGATACCCAAAAAGCGCAGCAGGCGCGTCAGTATGCCTTCGCGTTTGACGCGGCCCGGTTCGTCGAAAGAAGCCATCATGAAATCCTTTTAAAATGTGAACATCAATTGTCGGTATACCTGAAAAAGGGTAGATATGCAAATGGCGATAAGTGAATATGGCTCAACCGCCCAATCAGTTCTGCGCCGATTTTTCATCCGCGCTATATATAGTGGATTAACTTTAAATCAGGACAAGGCGAGGCAACGCCGTACTGGTTTA
>JVVZ01000098.1:0-11981 GCA_001062585.1 Neisseria meningitidis | reverse complement strand
TCAGGACAAGGCGAGGCAACGCCGTACTGGTTTAAAGTTAATCCACTATATTTCAGACGACCCCTCCCGAAACAGGCATCTTCAGCCTTCAATACAAGGAAACCTATGGACGTTTACGCAACATACACAGCCTATCCGCAAAGCGGCATCGAACAAATCAAAGCCTCCACCGGCACGCCTGCCGCCGTATCCGAATGCAGCGCAGGCAAACTATGGGATGCGCTGCATTTTGTTCTGACCGGCAAAGGCTCGGACGATGCCGACGCGGCAAACCCGTTGAGCAAAGCCATTATCGGCAACATCCTGCGGCAGGATGAAGAAGCGGGCGAACACACCGGCTGGATCGACGATACCGAAACCGCCGAAGTAGCCCAAGCCCTGAACCAAGCCGACTTCGCCGCGCTGCTCGACGGCAAAACCGCAGCAGATTTTCAAAACAACCAAATCTACCCCGATATTTGGGGCGACGAAAAAGCCTTTGCCGAAACCCGCACGGAATTGGCGCAGCGGTTTAAAGAACTTGCCGCATTCTACCAAGCCGCCGCCGAACAGCATTGCGGCGTCGTGGTCAGGATTTCATGATTTCAGACGACCTTTTTGAATGGGAAAAGGTCGTCTGAAAAACGGATTCAACGGCGAAAGGCACGTGAATAATTGATTTAATTGAATTTTATTGAAATGAGTAATACGAATTACGTTTGTTTTTCCTGCCGCACCGCCGTGCGCCGTCCGAAACGCTATTTCCGCCCCCAAGACAGCAGTTCGCCCCGTTGTTCGCAGTGTTCCAAACCATGTGTGGAGCTGTCGGATAGAATTCCGCTTCCGTCAAAACATAAAACCAAAGAATGGCAGAAGTTGCAGCAGGATTTGTGGCGGCAACAGTTGCAAATATTGGAGAGACAGCAACGCTCCAGAGTCAGGTATAAGCATGAACTCGAACACGAAGCCGATCGGTTGGAGCGTAAACTGCAAGAGCCGATGCATCCGCAAACTGCCAAACAATTAAAACGTCTTCTGAAAAATTGTTTGAAGAACTTAGAACAAGTCAAATGACCGAGCAAGAACTGGTGCGCCGTTTCCATCAGGCTTTAACCGATATTTCCGCCCTTGCGGAAGCCATTGGCGAACTGCATTGGAAAAGGGCTTTTTTCGACAAGGCGGCGCGGACGCTTGAAAACGAATCCCTGCCTTCTGAAGAACGTTTGGAGCTTGCCTGCGAACAAAGCCACGTTTTCGGCGGCATGGGTTCTTGGAATGATTCCCCGCCGTTCTCCGCCCACGAACACGGATTGTCTGATGAGTTTGAGAAGACCACTTCGGCTTTGTATGAAATACGTTTGACGGCAATGGTGCATTTAAGGCGGAAGAGCGGAAAGTAGCGTGGGCTTTGGCCGCGAAAACAAGTTGATCCATCCGATTGCAGGTTTTCAGACGACCTCCAAAACCAAAGGCTAAAACATGAATCCCGACAAAGTACAACGAAGCAAACTGAACACGCTGACCGACCTGCCCAATGTCGGCAAAGCCGTGGCGGAGGATTTGGCTTTGCTCGGCATCACGCAGCCGCAGGATTTGGCGGGGCAGGACGCTTATGAAATGTACGACCGCCTGTGCAGCTTGACGGCAACCCGACACGATCCCTGCATGATCGATATTTTCCTGTCGCTGGTTGATTTTATGCAGGGGAACGAACCGAAGCCGTGGTGGCATTTTACGGAACAGCGAAAAGCGTTTTTAGCCGATAAATAAACGCAGCCGATGAGATTGTTCAGACGACCTCCCAACCTTTCAGGTCGTCTGAAACCTTAAACCGAAAGACACAACATGCAGACAAAACCTTTTTTTCAGACGGCCTTATCCCTGTCGCTCGCCCTTGCCTTAAGCGCGTGCGCCGTCCACAGCGCCGACCAAAACCTCACGCTCGAATCGACAGGGCAGGTGATGAGCGCGGCGGAAACCGCCGAACGCTACGACGTGAACGGCAACTGGTGGGAAATCTATCAAAGCCCGCAGCTCAACGCCCTGATGTCGCAGGCTTTGGAAAACAATATCGATTTGAAACAGGCGGCCATCAGCGTCAATAAAGCCCTGTATCAGGCGAATATTTTGGGGACGGATTTGGTGCCGTCGTTCAGCGGCTCGCTGGGTGCGTCCACATCCAAAAATCTGAAAACCGGCAGCCACGGCAACACCTTCAGCAGCCAGCTCGGTTTGAGCTACGAATTGGATTTGTGGCGCAAACTCAGTGCCACCGCCGACGCGCAAGTCTGGGAATACCAAGCTACGCGGCAGGATATGGCGAACACGCGCCTGACTTTGATCAACAATGTCGCCGACGCCTATTTCAACATCGCCTACCTCAACGAAGCTATTGAATTGGCGCAAAAATCCCTCAAGCAATATCAGGAAATCAACCGCATTGCCGATGCCAAGTTCCGCTACGGCAGAGCCGATTCCAGCCAGCCGACGCAGGCGAAACAATCGCTGTTGAGCGCGCAAAACAGCCTGATTTCCCTGAAAAACAGCCTCGACACGCAAAAACAGGTTTTACGCAACCTGCTCAACCTCAAGCCGAACGAAGCCATCGCCGCCGACCCAGCGCAATACCGCCTGCTGCCCGTCAAAGGCGTGAACCTCGACGTACCGATTACCGTGTTGGCGAACCGCCCCGACCTGCGCGCCGCCGAATACCGCCTGCAATCCTCGCTGCAGTCCGTCAAAGCGCAAAAACGCAGTTGGTATCCCTCGATTACATTGGGCGCGAGCTTGAGCACGTCGTCTGAAAAAGCCAAAAGCGCATTCAATATCCCGCTCTTGGGCGGCTCCGCCACCATCAATCTGCCGTTCCTCAACTGGCAGACCATGAAGTGGAAAGATAAAACCGCCCAAGCCAATTTCGACAGTGCTAAACTCGACTTTGAAAAAGCCCTGACCACCGCGCTGAACGAAGTCAATACCAACTACCTCGCCTACCAAAACGCCCAAGCCGCGCTTAACAACCAAGAGCAGCGTTACGCCTTGGACAAGAAAAACAGCCGCTACTACCAAGTGCGCTACCAACACGGCAAAAACGAGCTGAAAGACTGGCTCGAAGCGCTGAACACCGAATACGGTTCCGCCCAAAACGTACTGAACCAGCGGTACGAAACGCTGAAATACGAAAACATGGTGTATAAGGCGATGGCGGGCCGTTATACGCCGAAGTAGGGCGTTTGGCTCGAAAGGTCGTCTGAAAACTGAAAAAAACGGTTTTCAGACGACCTTTTTGACGGCTTGTCGGAAACAAGCCGGTGTGCATTAAAGACGTCGGTAATGTCCCGCTGCGGTTTAAATTTGCTGTAAAAATCGAAACGCCTCGGAAAAGCAAAGAATTTGAGTTTGGATATCGTTTTTTAGAAATTCGAATTTTATTGAAAATAGCTTGATAAACAAAAGGATATGTGCTTTTTGTGGAATTGTTGGATGCAATCGCGTATAATTTTGCGATTGTTTTATTCTGCAATTTCAGGCAGTAGATTGTCTGGGATGCTTATAGGAGCCCAATACCATGATGATATTATATTCAGGCATTACATGCCCGTTCAGCCAACGCTGTCGCTTCGTCCTGTACGAAAAAGGCATGGATTTTGAAATCAAAGACGTTGATATTTTCAATAAGCCCGAAGATCTTGCCGTAATGAATCCGTATAACCAAGTCCCCGTTTTGGTTGAACGTGATTTGATCCTCTATGAATCCAATATCATCAATGAATACATAGACGAACGCTTTCCCCATCCGCAACTGATGCCCGGCGACCCCGTCATGCGCGGCCGCGGACGATTGGTTTTGTTCCGCATGGAAAAAGAGCTGTTTAGCCTGGTGCATGTATTGGAAAACCCGAATTCCACCAATAAAGAAATGGCGAAAGCGCGCGAAGCCATCGGCAACGGTCTGACCATGCTTGCGCCTGCGTTCACCAAAAACAAATACATTCTCGGCGATGATTTCTCAATGATTGACGTGGCGTTGTCTCCGTTGTTGTGGCGTCTCGACCATTACGACATCAAACTCGGCAAATCCGCCGCACCATTGCTGAAATATGCCGAACGTATCTTCCAACGCGAAGCCTTTATCGAAGCCATGACCCCCGCTGAGAAGGCAATGCGCCGTTAAAGGCCGAAAGGATTCATCATGACGACATCTACCAAGCCTTATCTGATTCGCGCTTTGTACGAATGGTGTACAGACAACAATCAAACGCCGCACATTGTCGCATGGGTAAACGAACATACCCGCGTCCCCATGCAGTATGTTCGCGAAAACGAGATTGTCCTCAATATCGGACCGACTGCCAGCCATAATCTGAATATCGACAACGATTGGATCAGCTTTTCGGCCCGCTTTGGCGGCGTAGCGCACGATATTTGGATTCCGGTCGGACACGTTGTCAGCCTGTTTGCCCGAGAAAGCGGCGAAGGCATGGGATTTGAAGTCGAGCCTTATGAACCTTCCGATAAAGAACAACCGGAACAGGAAACTGAAAACAAACAAGAAACCGATGCGCCGGCAAAATCCGGTAAGGTGTTGAAGTTTGTGAAATAGGTTGGAAATGTAAAAGGTCGTCTGAAATTAAGTTTTCAGACGACCTTTTTGTGTTCATCGGGAAGGGGGAGGAGTATTTCAAAAGTGTGCTCTAGTTTAGTAAGTTTAAACTTTCAGACGACCTCTCGGAGATTTCAGGTAAACATTGATTTAATCCGATATAATTTATTCCATTCAACACTTTTTATCCGATAGGAGAACCTCATGTACCGTCCTGCCGTCTGCTTCACATTGGGAGAAGCTGCTGCTACCACGGCCTATCAAAGCAAAATCGGCGGTACGCCCTACCTGCCAAAAAACGCCAAATACCCGTATCACGCCGAGAAAAAGCATCCGCTGACCCTAGTGGCACAAATCAACTTTGCCGAAGTGCCACCGTTGCCCGGTTTCCCCGAGCGTGGCATCTTGCAAGTTTTTGTTGATGGGCTGGATTACGGCTTAGGCTACGACTTTGAAAATCTGTCGGAACAAGCCGGCTGGCGCATTATGTACTATCCCGAATTATTGCCCGAGAGCGAATTGCAAACCGATTTTTCCGCTTATCAGGCAACCGATTCAGAATGTCTGCCGTTTTCTGGGGAGTTTCCGCTGATTTTTCAAGCGGCAAGCGAAGAGGAGGAAGATGCAGATTTCAATAAATCTCAAGGGCATAAAATCGGTGGTTCTCCGATTTTTCTTCAGGGCGACCCGTTTCTTGAGTGTGATGAAGACGCTGATTTTGATGATCCCGCTACCATCACTTGTTCTGATTGGCGCAAATACATCCTGCTGTTGCAATTAGACACTGATATCAATGAAAAAGACCGCTATACTGGAAAACTGATGTGGGGCGACTCCGGTGTGGCGAATTTCTTCATTACGCCCGAAGATTTGGCTAAACGCGATTTCAGCCGTGTGGCATTTGTGTTTGATTGTTGTTAAATGCCCGATCAGCCATCTTTTATAATGCTCCCAAACAAAAAGGTCGTCTGAAATTAAGTTTTCAGACGACCTTTTTTAGTATGTCAAACCGCTGTTAGGAAACAACTTCGCCTTGGGTGCGTTGTTTGTCGATGCTGCGGTTGATGTGCCATTGTTGGGCGATGGTCAGGAGGTTGTTGACTACCCAGTACAATACCAGACCTGCAGGGAAGAAGAAGAACATGGCTGAGAAAATCAGCGGCATGACTTTCATCATTTTTGCCTGCATCGGGTCGGTCGGCGGCGGGTTGAGGAATGTTTGGGCAAACATGGTTACCGCCATAATTACGGGCAGAATGTAGTAAGGGTCGGAACGGCTAAGGTCGGTAATCCAGCCCAGCCAAGGTGCCTGACGCAATTCTACGGAGGCAAACAACGCCCAGTACAAGCCGATGAAGACGGGGATTTGCAACAGCATGGGCAGGCAGCCGCCCAGCGGGTTGATTTTTTCGTCTTTGTAAAGCTGCATCATGGCTTGCTGTTGCGCCATACGGTCGTCGCCGTATTTTTCTTTGATGGCTTGCAGTTTGGGCGCGGCGGCGCGCATTTTTGCCATCGAGCGGTAAGAGGCGTTGGTCAGCGGGTAGAGTACGGCTTTGACGATAATGGTCAAAACGATGATTGCCCAGCCCCAGTTGCCGATAATGTTGTGCAGTTGGTTCAGGAGCCAGAAGAGGGGGGAGGCGAACCAGTGTACTTTGCCGTAGTCTTTTGCCAGTTGCAGGTTGTCGGCGATATTGGCGATGACGGATGTGGTCTGCGGGCCGGCGTAGAGGTTGATGGAGGCTTCGGATTTCGCGCCGTTTTGGATGGCGGCAAGGGGAACGCTGACGCTGGTGCTGTACAGGTTGTCGTTGCGGCGTTTGATGTCGATACGGCAGTCGCCTGCGGCGCAAACGCTTTGTCCGCCTTTGGGTTGGAGAATCCAAGTGGACATGAAGTGGTGTTCAATCATGCCGAGCCAGCCGGTTTGGGTTTTGCGGGCGTATTCGGCTTCGTTTTTGCCTGATTTGGCATCGTCGTCCAAGTCGGAGAAGCTGACTTTTTGGAATTTGCCTTCAGGGGTGTACACGACGGGGCCGAGGTAGGAGTGGGTAAAGTAGCCTTGACCTTCGGGTTCGCTGCGGTCGCGGACGATGCGGTAGTCCGCGCTCAGGTTGGCGGGCTTGCCGCTGGTGTTGGTGATGTCGAAACGGACGTTGACGAGGTAGCTGTCTTTGGTAAAGGTATAGACTTTGTCGATTTTCAGTCCGTTTGTTTCAGGCGCGCTCAGGCGGACTTCGACTTTGTCGCCGTTGAGGCTGTATTGTTTTTGCGCTGCGGTAAAGTTGACGCCTTTCAGGATGTTGTTGCCTTGTGCGTCCAAAAGCTCGGACTGGGCAACGTAGGTGTATTCTTTGCTGTCGTTAAACAGGGTGAAGGGTTTGTTTTCGTCGCCATTTGCTTTGTATTTGAGCAGGGTCATTTGACGCAGGTCGCCGCTTTTTTCGTCGATGACGGCTTTGACCGTGTCGGTTGTTACGGTAATCGGCGTTGCGGGGGCGAGTGCGGCTTCAGCGGCAGCGGTTGCGGCGGTTTGCTGCTGTTGCTGCGCGGCTTGTTGTGCCGGATTGGGTTTGGGGCTGGGGAAGAAATGTTCCCAGCCGGCAAAGATTGCCAGCGAAATGGCAAAAAATGCCACAAGTCTTTTAAAATCCATAAGAGATTCCTGGAATTGACGGGTATGTAATGGAGATGAAAACTGCTTCAGACGGCATTATATAGAAACCGACGGGAAATTAAAGGAAATCAAATTATCCGAATGATTCGGATTACGGGACGGGGTCGTGTCCGTGTCCGCCGAAAGGGTGGCAGCGGGCGATGCGTTTGAGGGCGAGCCAGCCGCCTTTGAATGCGCCGTATTTTTTGACTGCCTCGACCGCATATTGCGAACAGGTCGGGGTATAGCGGCAGCGCGGTGGTATCAGCGGGCTGACGGCGTATTGGTAAAAACGGATCAGCGCGAGGATGAATTTGGACAACAGAGTATTCATCAGCGTTTGCGCATGAGTTGCGCCAATTGGTTTCGGGCTTCGGCGGCATTTTGCCGGTTGAATGCCAGGCGGACGCGTACGACGAAATCATGTGGCGGCAGGCTGTTTTTGTTCAGCCTGAACCAATCGCGGATGACGCGCTTCATGTAGTTGCGTTCATGCGCGCGTTTCGCTGTTTTTTTGCTGACGACCAAGCCGAGCCGCGGATGGTTCAATCCGTTGTCGGCAGATTGGGAAACTTGCAGCAAATCGCGGCTGCGCCGGTTTTTGAACGCAAAAACGGATGAAAAATCATCCGTTTTTAATAAGCGGTACTGCTTTCCGAAGCGGTAGTCCAAAATTACACTGCCAAGCGTTTGCGGCCTTTGGCGCGACGGGCTGCCAATACTGCGCGGCCACCGCGGGTTTTGGAGCGAACCAGGAAGCCGTGGGTACGTTTGCGTTTGGTAACGGAAGGTTGATAAGTGCGTTTCATGATGTTTCCTAAAAAATCGGTAGATAAATAAACTGTGAATTACACTCTAATTTTCTGTTTTTGTCAATCTCGGTTGAGTAAATGGATATGGCGCGCGGGGTGATTCGGTTTGCGGATTCGCGCGGCGCTTTGTGGATAAAATTTCGGGCGGGTTGTGGATAAAGTTTGGCGGAGTGGGTATAATCGGCACTTCCTGTCCCTTTGTCGGGCGGTAGGTCGTCTGAAAATGTTGGTGCGGATTTATCGTGATGATTTTCCGAAAATAATTTAATTGTATTTTCAGACGGCGTCCGGTTTGGCGGATAGGGTTTGTGCGGTATTTGCGACACTTTTTCCGTCGGGCTGAAACCGCATTTTCAAGGGCTGCAATTTCCGACGGTTTCTCTCCGTTTCTTTCCAACGATTTCCACGACTCGAGCTTATTCATGACGCTAGCAGAATTTTGGCCGCAGTGCCTCCGCCGACTTCACGATATTTTGCCTGCCGGGCAGTTCGCGCAATGGATTGCGCCCTTGACCGTGGGCGAGGAAAACGGCGTGTGGGTGGTTTACGGTAAAAACCAGTTTGCCTGCAATATGCTCAAAAGCCAGTTTGCCGCCAAAATCGAAGTGGTGCGTGCGGAATTGGCCCCGCAACAGGCGGCTTTTGCGTTTAAAGCGGGCGTGGGGCAGCATTATGAAATGGCGGAAAATGCAGGGACGGTTGCGCCTGAACAAGCCGCGTTGACGGAAGAAATGCCGAAAGCGGACGCACAAGAATCTTTTTCGGACGAGACGTCGTCTGAAAACTCAGACAGACCCTCCGTTGCGAAAACGGCGGCGGATATTTTGGCGCAGCGCATGAAAAACCTGCCGCACGAAAACAAGCAGCCTGCCGCCGCGCCCGCAGAATCCAAAGTCGTTGCCAAAGCCAAAACGGAAGCGCAGCGTGATGCGGAAGAAGCGCGTTACGAGCAGACTAATCTGTCGCGCGACTACACATTCGATACCTTGGTAGAAGGTAAGGGCAACCGCCTTGCCGCCGCCGCCGCCCAAGCCATTGCCGAGAATCCGGGGCAGGGCTACAACCCGTTTTTCCTGTACGGCAGCACGGGTTTGGGTAAAACCCACTTGGTGCAGGCCATCGGTAACGAACTGCTGAAAAACCGTCCTGACGCCAAAGTGCGCTATATGCATTCAGACGACTATATCCGCAGCTTTATGAAGGCGGTGCGCAACAATACTTATGATGTGTTCAAGCAGCAATACAAACAATACGACTTGCTGATTATCGACGACATCCAGTTCATCAAAGGCAAAGACCGCACGATGGAAGAATTCTTCTATCTGTACAACCATTTCCACAACGAGAAAAAACAGCTCATCCTCACTTGCGATGTGTTGCCTGCCAAAATCGAAGGCATGGACGACCGCCTCAAATCGCGTTTTTCATGGGGTTTGACTTTGGAACTCGAGCCGCCCGAGCTGGAAATGCGCGTGGCGATTTTGCAGAAAAAGGCAGAAGCGGCAGGCATCAGCATTGAAGACGAAGCCGCATTGTTTGTCGCCAACCTGATTCGTTCCAATGTGCGCGAACTGGAAGGCGCATTCAACCGCGTCAGCGCCAGCAGCCGCTTTATGAACCGCCCCGTCATCGACATGGATTTGGCGCGTACGGCTTTGCAGGACATCATTGCCGAAAAACACAAAATCATTACCGCCGATACCATTATCGACGCGACTGCCAAATATTACCGCATTAAAATCAGCGATATACTCGGCAAAAAGCGCACGCGCAACATTGCCCGTCCGCGTCAGGTTGCCATGAGCCTGACCAAAGAGCTGACCACCCTCAGCCTGCCGTCCATCGGCGACGCGTTCGGCGGACGCGACCACACGACCGTCATGCACGGCGTGAAAGCCGTAGCAAAACTGCGCGAAGAAGATCCCGAGTTGGCGCAAGATTACGAAAAACTCCTGATTCTGATTCAAAACTGAGTCAGAACCGGCTTTCAGACGACCCCTCTCTTAAAAGGTCGTCTGAAAACACAAATACACTTTGATTTTAACGGCGGCGAATCAACCATCTCGTCCGCCGAACCCGATTCAAAAACACCCGAAATAACCGATTCAAAAGGAATTGACCATGCTGATTTTACAAGCCGACCGCGACAGTCTGCTCAAGCCGCTGCAAGCCGTTACCGGTATCGTCGAACGCCGCCATACCCTGCCCATCCTCTCTAACGTCCTGCTCGAAAGCAAAGACGGTCAAACCAAACTCCTGGCGACCGACTTGGAAATCCAAATCAACACGGCCGGCCCGGAAAGTCAGGCAGGCGACTTCCGCATCACCACCAACGCCAAAAAATTCCAAGACATCCTGCGCGCCTTGCCCGACAGCGCCATCGTTTCGCTCGACTGGGCGGACAACCGTCTGACCCTGCGTGCAGGCAAATCACGCTTCGCCCTGCAAACCCTGCCTGCCGAAGACTTCCCGCTGATGAGCGTCGGCGAAGACATCAGCGCAGCGTTTTCCCTGTCGCAGGAGACTTTCAAAACCATGCTTTCACAAGTCCAATACAGCATGGCAGTACAAGACATCCGCTATTACCTCAACGGCTTGCTGATGCAGGTTGAAGGCAACCAACTGCGCCTCGTCGCCACCGACGGCCACCGCCTTGCCTACGCCGCCAGCCAAATCGAAGCCGAGTTGCCCAAAACCGAAGTCATCCTGCCGCGCAAAACCGTTTTGGAACTCTTCAAACTGCTGAACAACCCGTCCGAACCCATCAGCGTCGAGCTGCTCAACAACCAAGTACGCTTCCAATGCAACGGCACGACCATCGTCAGCAAAGTCATCGACGGCAAATTCCCCGACTTCAACCGTGTCATCCCGCTGGACAACGACAAAATCTTCCTCGTTTCCCGTACCCAACTTTTGGGCGCGCTTGAACGTGCCGCCATCCTTGCCAACGAAAAATTCCGTGGCGCGCGCCTGTTCCTGCAGCCCGGCCTTTTGAGCGTCGTGTGCAGCAACAACGAGCAGGAAGAAGCACGCGAAGAACTCGAAATCGCCTACCAAGGCGGCGAACTCGAAGTCGGCTTCAACATCGGCTATCTGATGGACGTATTGCGCAACATCCATTCCGACGATATGCAGCTTGCCTTCGGCGATGCCAACCGCTCGACCTTGTTTACCGTACCGAACAATCCGAACTTCAAATATATCGTTATGCCGATGCGCATCTGATGCAGCGGTTGTTTTGAAATGAATAAAAAGGTCGTCTGAATAATTGGAAAGTTTAAGGTTATGAATTTTTTTAGAAAAACTATCTTTTTTCTGGTTGTCTTATCGATCTTGGCTGCCTGCGGTTCGTTCGTCTCGCAATATGTTTTAGGAATGGACCCTTGCGTTTTATGTATTTTGCAGCGCTTGTCGGTTTTGGCGGTCGGATTGGTGGCTTTGGCAGCAGCTTTTTTCAGTCAGGTTTCTAAGATTGGCAGACTGTTCAGCGCCTTGTTGGTCAGTGTGCCTGCGGTTTATGGCGCGGGTGTTGCGGCCTATCAATTGTGGCTGCAAAGCCTGCCGCCGGGCAGTGCGCCGTCCTGCGGTGCGCCGTGGACTTTCCGTTTGAAGGATTGGCCGCTGTTTGACTGGTTTGAACCGATTGTGCGCGGCTTTGGCGATTGTGCCGTACCGGACTATCTGCTGGGTATTGCACTGCCGTACTGGAGCATCGCCTATTTTGGCTTTGTGATTGTATTGGTGTGGTTTGCCTGGTTCAAAACCAAATAGCTGCAAAGATGAAAAGGTCGTCTGAAAACCGAAAATATGGTTTTCAGACGACCT
This sequence comes from Neisseria meningitidis, assembly GCA_001062585.1. Classification (GTDB taxonomy): domain Bacteria; phylum Pseudomonadota; class Gammaproteobacteria; order Burkholderiales; family Neisseriaceae; genus Neisseria; species Neisseria meningitidis_D. The sequence continues at coordinate 103 of JVVZ01000098.1, read as the reverse complement.
TTGATGTATTTGGTAACTATATGTTCCCGTTGTATAATCGCGGGTTTTCAATTCAATATAGTGGATTAAATTTAAATCAGGACAAGGCGACGAAGCCGCAGAC
>JVVZ01000097.1:0-2826 GCA_001062585.1 Neisseria meningitidis | reverse complement strand
TGTCTGCGGCTTCGTCGCCTTGTCCTGATTTAAATTTAATCCACTATATTTTGGGTTGTCTGCGATTTAAGATGGGTTCGCGCCGATGCGGGAAAGAGGGCGGGAGCGGATGCTTTCTGCTTTTATTTGCGATGTTTTTGCCGATTGCTGTTTGGAACAATGCCTGCTGCAAACGCAAAGGTCGTCTGAAAACCTATTTCCCGGTTTTCAGACGACCTTTTTAAAGCGGATTACGCTTCGCTTTGCGCTTCTTCTTCAACGGTAACTTCAACGGCAACGGATTCGTCGCTCAAGGTGCCTTTGGTAGACGGGGTTTGTCCTGCCATACGCGGGTCGTATTCTGCCGCCATGCGCAGGGCGCGGCCGAAGGCTTTGAATACGGTTTCGGCTTGGTGGTGGGCGTTGTGGCCGCTGAGGTTGTCGATGTGCAGGGTCATCATGCTGTGGTTGACGACGCCGTGGAAGAATTCTTCAAACAGGTCAACGTCAAAACGTCCGATGAGGGCGCGGGTGAAGTCGATGTTGTACACGAGTCCGGGGCGGCCGGAGAGGTCGATGACAACGCGGCTCAAGGCTTCGTCGAGCGGAACGTAGGCATGACCGTAGCGGCGGATGCCGGCTTTGCTGCCCAAGGCTTGTTTCAGGGCTTGTCCGAGTACGATGCCGATGTCTTCGACGGTGTGGTGGTCGTCGATGTGCAAATCGCCGTTGCAGGTGATGTCGAGGTCGATCATGCCGTGGCGGGCGACTTGGGCAAGCATATGCTCAAGGAAGGGTACGCCGGTGTCGAAACGGTATTGTCCGGTGCCGTCGAGGTTGAGGCTGAGGGTGATTTGGGTTTCGCTGGTGTTGCGGGTGATGCTGACTGCGCGGCCTTCTGCGGGCATATGGAATGCCGGTGCGGCGGCTGCGGCTGCTTGGGCGGCACGCTCTTGGCGGGCGGCTTCGGCGGCTGCGGCTTTTTCTTTGTCTTTGCTGTGGTCGCGGTTTAACCAGCCTTTGCGTTTGTGCATGCCGGCTTCGAGTTTGGCGGCAAGGCTTGGGCGGATGCCGCGCGCTTTTTCGTCTTCTGCCTGCTCTTCAAGGCGGCGTTTCAGTTGGGACAGGGATGCTGCGTTGTCGTAACCGCATTTGCGGGCAAGTTTGGTCAGCGAGCCTGCTTCTTCGACAAGCTGCAGGAAATTGGCAAGGTGGAGTTGAGTGATGGTCATAGGTTTACTCTCTGTGAGGTTTTAAAAAATCAGGCATAAAGCTTGCGGATAATGTCCAGTACGGCATCGTTTTGCTCGGGACTGCCGATGGTAATGCGGACGCATTGCGCCAAAAGCGGATGCGTGCCGTGGAGTTTCTTAATCAGGATGCGGTTTTCTTTAAGCGTGTTAAACAATGCGTCTGCATCGGGAACGCGCACGGTAATGAAATTCGCTTCGCTGGGGAAGGCTTTCAGACGACCTATGGCGGACAATCCGCTGAAAACGCGTTCGCGCTCGGCTTTTAAAATATCGATGGTCGTCTGAATCGTGTCGTGGTGTTGCAGGGCAAATTTGGCGGTCGCCAAGCTTAATTGGTTCATATTGTAGGGCGGCAGGATTTTCGCCAGCTCACCCATTACGGCGGGGCTTCCTGCCGCATAGCCGATGCGCAGTCCGGCAAAACCGATTTTGCTGATGGTGCGCATCACGACCAGATTTTCGATGCTGCCCGCCTGCGGCAGAAAACTGTCGCGGCTGAATGCGCCGTATGCTTCATCAACCACAACAATGCCGCGTGCCGCGCGGATGATGGCTTCGACTTCTTCGCGGCGGAAGCATACGCCTGTCGGATTGTTCGGGTAGGCGATGAAAATCAACGCGGGCTGATGTTTGTCGATGGCGGATAAAACGGCAGGCAAATCAAGCGTGAAATCTTCATTGAGCGGCACGCCGACATAATTCATGCCGTACAGCTCGGCATTGTGCCGATACATCACGAAGCTCGGCTCTACCGCCAGCATGGTTGCGCCGGATTGGGCAACGAGCAGGGTCATGAATTGGATTAACTCGTCCGAGCCGTTTCCTAAAGCGATGGCGGCAGCTTCAGGAATATCGAAGGCTTTTCTTAAAGTTTCCTGCAGCCCGCTGGCGGCGGGGTTGGGGTAAAGATGAATCGGCGCTCGGGCAATCAGCCGCAGCCATTCGTTTGACAGCTCGGGGAAACGGGCAAACGGATGATACGGACTTTCCATTGCATCCAGCTTGATGAAGCCTTCGGGCAAGTCGGCAATTCGGTAGGCGGACATGGATTTGATGTCGTCGCGGATGAAGTCGGAGGCGGTTTTCATAGTTTTCTTCTCAATTTCTGAATAATGGTTATTTCGTCACAATATAGCACAAAATCAGAGTGTTGACAGTAATATAATTAATAAATGGGGTGTTTATATTATTTTTATAATGAAGGTTTGATATAAATATTGAATTCAAAGATATTTTTTGAATATTCTTGGGCTGCTTTGTCTGTTTTTATTGATAAGCAAACTTAAATAGGGAGATTTGGAAACATTAGGTTTCGATGTGGGTGGGTTTTTAATATTTTCATTTGTTTTTAAGGGGCTGGGACATGGTTGGATAATGTGCAGCATCTGTTTCTTTTACGTTTATTGGCGCAGGGGATGGATTGGGGGTAAAGAATGAAGGAAGTGGATTGGAAACGGCTTGATGGCGGAATCCCAATATATTGAATATGGAATTGATATTTTGATTTTAATGGGATTTTTAGCTTATCGGCTTGATGGGGAATTCAATATAGTGGATTAAATTTAAATCAGGACAAGGCGACGAAGCCGCAGAC
>JVVZ01000096.1:0-1649 GCA_001062585.1 Neisseria meningitidis | reverse complement strand
GCGCTTGTAGGCCACCAAGCCCAAGTCCACCAAATAATCCCGCGCCTTTTCATAGCCGCGACGGGTCAGGCCGAGGTCTTCCCAAAGATTGCGGCCGCTCTTGTAAATCCAGCCTTCGCGCACGGCGTATTTGGGATTGTTTTCCAACACCTCCGTCAGCCCGAACAAATACGCCAGCAGCCTTGACGCAGGCAGATTGCCGCGACAAAGCGCATCGAACTCGTGATATACGATGTCGAAGGTCTCGCTGAGGTGGGTACGGATTTCGGTGATGAGCATGGGTTATTTGATTTTTGGTTTGTATGCTTTTGCAATAGCCTCAACAGTAACCTCATTGTTGGTATAGGCTGAAATTTTGATAGCAGTTTCAAGCGGTGCTTTTTTCCTACCGCTGGCAATCTGTGAAATCCATGTGTAATTAATTTTGAGAGCCTCTGACATCTCTTTGAGACGGCCTCGTCGCTGTTTAAGCCATTCTTGCAATGTGCATTCACGCATGTGAAGTCCTTTTAAAGGCATTTTTAAAAGCTATATGTTACCTATGGCTAACGAATAAAGCAATAAGACGGCTTTTTTGAGTTTCCCAAAAGAAAATAATTGACGGCGATAATGCCTAGATGAATACATTAGCTGACAGAATCAAACAACGACTAACCACTTTGAATAAATCACAAGCTGATTTAGCCAAATACTGTAAGGTGCAACCTCCGTCTGTATCTAAATGGCTTAATGGTGGAACCAAAACTCTACAGGGGCAAAATCTGCTTCGAGCATCAGAATTTTTGGAATGTGATCCGGATTGGCTTGCTAGTGGAAAGGGGTTTTGGAATACTCAAACACCGTCAGATAAATCTGACATTGAAATAATTTCTGAATCAACAATTAAAATGCTTGATGCGGATGTATTGGGTAAATATGTCATAAGTACGTCTGACATTGCCGCAAATATTTCACATATTGAATATACTGAAGATCAGTATCGCCATATTTTCACAACAAAGCGTCCAGAGAACATACGACTGACAAATATCAAAGCCGACAATATGTCAGGCACTCTAAATCCGGGGGATTTGGTTTTTGTTGATATTTCCATCAATCGGTATGATGGCGATGGTATATATCTATTTATTGTAGGAAACCACCTCCATTTAAAAAGACTACAAATGGTAGGAAACAGCCTTTTGGTCATTTCCGACAATCGACAGTACAAGAGCTGGGAGATAACCCAAAAAGACCGCAATGCCCTAGTTGTCATCGGAAAAGTTCTTTTGGGGCAATCGCAAATTTTTCAGAGGTTTTAAGAGGAGTAGAGGAGTAGGCGTAAAAGAGAGCCGCCACTCGCCATTACTAAAAAGCTGAAGTTTATCTATTTTCGTAGATATGCGTTTTGAAAACCATAGTTGTAGCCCCGAATTTTCGGGGCTTTATTATTTTGCCGCGCCAGCTAAAATATAAAAATATATTTTAAATTCAATAATTTACAGATTGCGAAATGTAAAATATTAGCTGTAGCTAACTTTTTTCTTGCAATTTTTGTTACCTATGGCTAATATAGAGCCATCGAGAAATCGAAATGCTCTTTAACAGCTTGACAGCGTAGCAACCGGCCTTCAGGACTGCTTTTTTAAAGCGGATATAGGAAGAAAAGG
>JVVZ01000095.1:0-1749 GCA_001062585.1 Neisseria meningitidis | reverse complement strand
GCGCTTGTAGGCCACCAAGCCCAAGTCCACCAAATAATCCCGCGCCTTTTCATATCCGCGCCGGGTCAGGCCGAGATCTTCCCAAAGATTGCGGCCACTCTTGTAAATCCAGCCTTCGCGCACGGCGTATTTGGGATTGTTCTCCAATACCTCCGTCAGACCGAACAAATACGCAAGCAGCCTTGACGCAGGCAGGTTGCCGCGACAAAGCGCATCGAACTCGTGATACACGATGTCGAAGGTTTGGCTGAGAAGGGGACGGATTTCGGTGATGAGCATAAAGATGACCGCTTATTAATCGGTATAACGCTCTGGGAAGAGAATATGTAGTTCGGTCAGCCCTTCGTCTTTGAAGAGTGCGACGAGTTTTTCAACAAGCTCTTTACTTGGTGTTTGTTGACCGCGTTCGATTCGGGAGATGTTGCCAGCGTCTGATTTAATAAGCTCTGCAACCTGCATAAGTGTTAGGTTCTTTCGCTTTCGCGCGATTTTCAAAGGTGTATTCATTTCATGCTACCACTTGTAATTAAGATTTAATTTTGCGTTATTTGCAACTTTTTTGCAAGAAAGCATTTGCGTTTTCCGCGTTGTTGTTTTTTGGGGAACGCTTGAAAATAAATTTTATGGAGATTGGAAAAATTATTCGACAACGTCGCAAGCAATTAAATATGACTCAAGAGGAACTCGCACTTGAAGTAAATTCAGATGCGGGTAATTTATCGCGCGTAGAAAATGGGAAACAGGGTATTCCGCTCGACAAAATTGAGTTATATGCAAAAGCATTACGATGCAGACCTGCTGACTTATTGGTGGAAGAAACCCAAGTATCCGAACCACCGTTACCGCTGGGATTTATTCGTATTCCCTTGCTGGATGCCATACAGGCATTTAATTGGGATAAGCTGAAGAGCCATACAGGAGAGTTGGATATTTCTGATTGGCTGATTTCCTCTGCTGATATTTCAACGGATTCATTCGGATTTAAGATTATGGATTTCAGCATGATGCCTGAGTTTAAACAAGGTGAACTAGTCATAATAGATCCGGAGCTAACTCCCGAAGCTGGAGATATTGTCTTAGTTGCAACTGTGAATAGAGATGTTCTTCTGAGAAAATACAAACAGCGAGGGATCTCTGATGATGGTAGCTTTATATATGAGCTTCATCCTTTGAATGATGATTTTGAGATATTGTCATCTACAAGCTCCGAGTTAAAAATTCTGGGAGTCATGGTTGAGCACAGAAGACTAAGACGAAACAGACTATAAATATGATTACTATAACCTGAGCTTGGAATTATTTTCTAAGAAAAACCGCCCGCCTTTACAGGCAGGCGGGAAAACCGAGGTTTTATTTTAGTCGTCAGTTGACCAAAAACAGGAACAAAGCTAAGTTAATCTTAACTGCCGTCCGCAGTTTCAGCCATGAACGACCTTTAGTGCAGGTGCGTTTCATGTTGAAACATCTCCTTTCTAGGGCGATGTTTCTCAAAAAGCCCCCTGCAACGGGGCTTTTTGTTCATCAGCCCAAAACCGATACAGAAAGCCCCGCAAAATGCGGGGCTTTTTCTTTTTTGGTAGTTCCCATAAAAATTTCAGTCCAAAAATTAAATTTGCACTTGACGCAAATAAAAAAATAGGTAAAATGCAATTTATAGATTGCGTAATACGCAAAAGCTCTTTAAAAGTTGGGAAACGTAGCAACCGGCCTTCAGGACTGCTTTTTTAAAGCGGATATAGGAAGAAAAGG
>JVVZ01000094.1:0-12987 GCA_001062585.1 Neisseria meningitidis | reverse complement strand
AACTGCACCTTGTGAGTTGGAGGGGATGTCCAACTTTTGGGGTGCAGTTCAAACGATTTTTGGGTTTTCAGACGACCTTTTGCATGGAAGAGCGAAAGCGGTGAAGGAGTTGCTTCCGGTTTACGGTTGGGTACGCCGTTTTCTGTCGGCGTGTTCCTTGAGGGTGGCACACATACCGGCAGTATTGCCGCCGTTCGTGAGCATGACTGGTTCGCCGTTGAGGGCGTAGCCGCCGCTGCCGTCATCGGAGATGACCGTTTTGTTGTCGTCCAGCTTTAGGCTGTTTGGCGTTTTTTGCCAGCGGCCGTTTTTGACCTCGTTTTGCACAACCATGCAATAGCTGCCATTTGCCAGGATACCGACAAGCTGCGAATCCATGGTCATGTAAACGCCGGGAGGCGGGGTTTTGGCAAAGGCCTGTGTCGACAGTATCAGAGTGGCGGCGGTTAGAAGTTGGAAGGTGATTTTCATATTAGATTATACGTTTCCGCGTTTCGGGTCGTTCGGGCGCAGTTGGGCGGCGAGTTTGTCGAGGATGCCGTTGACGAATTTGTGTCCGTCAGTACCGCCGAAGGTTTTGGTCACTTCGATGGCTTCGTTGATGATGACGGGGTAGGGGGTTTCGGGCATCGCGCTCAATTCGTGGCATGCCATCAGCAGGACGGCGCGTTCGATGGGGCTGAGGTCTTTTTCGTCGCGGTCGAGCAGGGGGCGGATTTGTTGGATGTACTCGGCGGCGTGGGTGTGCGTGCCGAAGAAGAGTTTGTTGAACAGCTCTTCGTCTGCTTTGGCAAAGTCGGGCTGGTCTTGGATGTTTTTAGCGATTTCGGGGGCGGCGGTGTTGTTGATACCGGCTTGGTAGAGGGCTTGTACGGCTAACTCGCGGGCGCGGCGGCGTGGGGTTTTCATGAGGATTCCTTCGTTGGCGGCACGGTGGGTGCGGTAATGAATGTTTCAGACGACCTCTGTCGGATGACGGGTCGTCTGAAAACGGTTTGTCCGACAGACGGGGCGAAACCGGAATGCGGCAAAGCTACGGGTTTCGCGTTCGGGCTTATTCTTCTTCGTCGTCAAACTGCTCTTCGATCAGATAGTTGACGAGGTTGGCGCATTCGACAGCGACTTTGGCGGCGTCGGCGGCTTTTTCTTCAATGCGCGCGACGGCTTGCTCGTCGTTTTCGGTGGTCAGGATGGCGTTGGCAATGGGGATGTTGTAGTCGAGTCCGACACGGGTTACGCCTGAACCGGATTCGTTGGAAACGAGTTCGAAGTGGTAGGTTTCGCCGCGGATGACGACGCCGATGGCAATCAGTGCGTCGTATTGCTCGGAAGCTGCCATGTTTTGCAGGACGAGCGGTACTTCGAGCGCGCCGGGTACGGTGGCGATGGTGATGTTGTTGTCGGCTACGCCCAATCCTTGCAGGGTGCGGCAGCAGACTTTGAGCATTTCGCTGCCGATTTCGTTGGTAAAGCGGGCTTGTACGATGCCGATGCGCAGGTGTGCGCCGTCGAGGTTCGGGGCGATGATGTTCATGGTGTTTCCTTGTATTTTGAGCGGTAAACGGGTTTTCAGACGACGTGTGGCTTTTCTGAAAACGATATTGGGGATTTATTCCTGCGGCTGCCAGTCGGCAACGGCTTGAAACTCCCCGTCTTCGCCTATTTCCCATGCGCTGCCTTCGGGTCGGGTTATGAGCGCGGCGATAGCGGGGTTGGACTGGGTAATTTCGGAAAGGCTGACGACGCTGAAATTGTCGGGATCGTCGGTGTATTCGTCGGTTTCGTCGCCGCTGAAGAAGCGCCAGCCGCTATCGTTTTCGAAAACGGGGGCTTCGCGGTAGAGGAAGCCGACGGGTTCGCCTTGTTTGGCTACTGTATTGGTCACGATGCAGCGGTCGAGTGCGGCGGAGAGGGCTTGGGCAAATTTATTCATTGCGGTGTGTGCATGCCGTAAAAATTGTGCGGATTTTATCATGATTAGGGCTGGCTCTGCACCGTGTATCTTTATATTTGCCGCTTATGGTTTGATGGTACAATGCTGGTCGTCTGAAGCGGGCTGAGCTGTGTTTCAGACGACTGTTGCAGCCCTAAAGTGTTTCCGTATTTGCATGAAGTGCCGAAACGCATTCGGGTTGGTTTGGGAAGCCGAATTTTCGCCGCCTCCCGCCCGATACGCCGAAGCAAGAAGAAAGACAAACGTCCTCATGAAAACAGATGTGTTAAAACAGCAAGCGCATGCCGCCATTCAGAATAAACTGGGTTACCATTTCAAAGATACCGCGCTTTTGCAGCAGGCGCTGACCCACCGCAGCTACCATGCGAAAAACAACGAGCGTTTCGAGTTTGTCGGCGATTCGATTTTGAACTACACCGTCGCCAAAATGTTGTTTGACGCGTTCCCCAAGCTGACCGAAGGCGAGTTGTCGCGTTTGCGCGCAAGCTTGGTCAATGAAGGCGTGTTGGCGGAAATCGCTTTGGAAATGAATGTCGGCGACGGGCTTTATTTGGGTGCGGGCGAGTTGAAAAGCGGCGGATTCAGACGACCCTCCATCCTTGCCGATGCTATGGAAGCGATGTTTGCCGCCGTCAGCTTTGACGCGGATTTCGCCGAGGCGGAGAAAGTGGTGCGACACTTGTATGCCGAACGCGTCAAACGTGCCGATTTCAAAACGCAGGGCAAAGACAACAAAACCGCCCTGCAAGAAGCCCTCCAAGCCCGTCGCCTTGCTCTGCCCAAATACCGCATCGAAGAACAAATCGGACATGCCAATGACAGTATGTTCCTGATTTCATGCGACTTAGGCGAACTCGGTTTTATCTGCAAAGCACAAGGCAGCAGCCGCAAGGTTGCCGAGCAGCAAGCCGCCAAAGAAGCGCTGCAATGGCTCGAGCAACGCCACCCTTTGAAAAAAGCGAAAAAATAGCCGATTTATTTTTCAGACGACCTAGGGATACGAAAAGGTCGTCTGAAACGTCAAACAGAAAGCCATCATGGACATCGAAACCTTCCTGCAAAACGAATCCAGCCATCCCACCGACTACCGCTGCGGCTTCGTCGCCATTGTCGGCCGCCCCAACGTCGGCAAATCCACGCTGATGAACCACCTTATCGGGCAAAAAATCAGCATCACCAGCAAAAAAGCCCAAACCACGCGCAACCGCGTTACCGGTATTTACACCGACGACACCGCCCAATTCGTTTTCGTCGATACCCCCGGCTTCCAAACCAAACACCGCAACGCCCTGAACGACCGCCTCAATCAAAACGTCACCGAAGCGTTGAGCGGCGTCGATGCCGTCGTTTTCGTCGTCGAAGCCATGCGCTTTACCGATGCCGACCGCATCGTGATGAAACAACTGCCGACAAACACGCCCGTCATCCTCGTTATCAACAAAATCGACAAAAACAAAGCGGGCAGCAGCGGTTTGCAGGAATTTATCGACCAAATCAGCGCAGAATTCAAATTTGCAGGACATGAAACCGTCAGCGCCAAACACGGATTGGGCATCGCCAACCTGCTCGCGCGCCTCAGACCTTATCTGCCCCAAAGCGTGCCGATGTATCCGGAAGAAATGGTGACCGACCGTTCCAGCCGTTTCCTCGCCACCGAAATCGTGCGCGAAAAACTGTTCCGCTACCTCGGTGAAGAGCTGCCCTACGCCATGAATGTGGAAATCGAACAATTCGAAGAAGAGGAAAACGGCCTCTACCGAATCTACATCGCCGTATTGGTCGATAAAGACAGCCAAAAAGCCATCTTAATCGGCAAAGGCGGGGAAAAACTGAAAAAAATCTCCACCGAAGCCCGCCTCGATATGGAAAAACTGTTTGATACCAAAGTGTTTTTAAAGGTTTGGGTTAAGGTCAAATCAGGCTGGGCGGACGACGTGCGCTTCCTCAGGGAATTGGGTTTGTAAGTCGTCTGAAAATACAGTCTCAAATAAACAAAGGTCGTCTGAAAACAAGCATTGCAAGTTTTCAGACGACCTTTTTCATGGTCAAACAATCAGTTCTTCATCGACTGCACCGGTGCGGGAATCTTGCCGCCGCGGTTGACGAACACTTCGCACGAACCTTCTTTAACCGGCATCACGGGCGCGTAGCCCAGCAGGCCGCCGAACTCGACGCTGTCGCCGACGGTTTTGCCCGTTACCGGAATGATGCGCACAGCGGTGGTTTTGCTGTTGATCATGCCGATGGCGGCTTCATCGGCGATGATGCCGGAAATCGTGTGCGCGGGCGTGTCGCCGGGAACGGCAATCATGTCCAGCCCGACCGAGCAGACGGCGGTCATCGCTTCGAGTTTGTCCAGCGTCAGCACGCCTGCTTCGGCGGCGGCGATCATGCCTTCGTCTTCGGAAACGGGAATAAACGCACCGCTCAAACCGCCTACCGCGCTGGAAGCCATCATGCCGCCTTTTTTCACGGCATCGTTCAGCAATGCCAAGGCAGCCGTCGTGCCGTGCGTACCGCAGACGCTCAAGCCCATTTCTTCAAGGATGCGCGCCACCGAGTCGCCGACGGCGGGGGTCGGCGCCAGCGACAAATCGAGAATGCCGAACGGGATGCCGAGTATTTTCGAGGCTTCGCGGCCGATGAGTTCGCCCACGCGGGTGATTTTGAAGGCGGTTTTCTTCACGACTTCGGCAACTTCGGTCAGGCTGACCGCGTTCGAATTTTCCAGCGCGGCTTTGACCACGCCCGGCCCTGATACGCCGACATTGATAACGGCGTCCGCTTCGCCCGCACCGTGAAACGCGCCCGCCATAAACGGATTGTCTTCCACCGCGTTGCAGAACACGACGATTTTGGCGCAGCCGAAACCTTCGGGCGTGATTTCCGCCGTGCGTTTGATGGTTTCGCCCGCCAGTTTGACCGCATCCATATTGATGCCGGCGCGCGTGCTGCCGATATTGATGGAGCTGCACACGATGTCGGTAGTCTTCATCGCTTCGGGAATGGAGCGGATTAACACCTCGTCTGAAGGCGACATGCCTTTTTGCACCAGCGCGGAAAAGCCGCCGATAAAGGACACGCCGATGGATTTGGCTGCCTTGTCCAAAGTCTGTGCCACGCTGACGTAAGACTCGGCTTTGGTCGCCGCCGCGATTTGGGCAATCGGCGTGACGGAAATACGCTGATTCACAATCGGCACGCCGTATTTGGCGGAAAGGTGTTTCGCCGTAGCGACCAAATCTTTGCCGACAGTGGTGATTTTGTTGTAAATGTTTTGGTTCAACACATCGATGTCGGTGCTGATACAGTCGTGCAAATCGATGCCTATGGTAATGGTGCGGACGTCGAAATGCTGGTCGGCAACCATTTTGACGGTTTCTAAAATTTCGCCGGATTGGATACTCATTACATTCCTCCGACTCAAATGCGGTGCATAGCTTGGAAGATTTCTTCGTTTTGCATGCGGATGTCGAGTGCGAGTTTTTTGCTCTCTTCCGCAAACAAATCCAGTATTTCCTGCCGCGATTTGGGGCATTTCGAGGTATCCACCAAGATAATCATGGTGAAGAAATCGTCCATCAGCTGCTGGCTGATATTGAGGATGTTGATTTGGTTTTCCGCCAAAATTCTGGAAACGTCGTACACGATGCCGACGCGGTCTTTGCCGATGACGGTGATGACTGAATTGTTCATAAGTCAGGGTCCTTGTAGGGGGCATCTGAAAAATCTGGTTCGGGAATTATAGCACCGCTTTAAAATAAGATGGCTTGGATTGTTGACAATTTTCAGGTTCTGTCGGTTGGGGCGGCTGCGTATTGAATAGGATGGGCTGAGGATGATCGGCAGGTTTGCGATTGGGGGATTTTGGGTAAACCGATATTAATTTGTTCAAATATCCATACAAACAGGCGTACCCAAACACGTCAATTTGCGTATAATGGCGCAAATTCCGATTAACCGATTCATGTAAATAAGGATTAAACCATGACATCTATCCACGACCAAATCAAAGAAGTAGTTACCACCCACCGCGTTGTTTTGTTTATGAAGGGTACGAAGCAGTTTCCGCAATGCGGCTTCTCTTCACGCGCCGTACAAATCCTCAGCGCCGCAGGCTGCACTGATTACGTTACCGTGAATGTTTTGGAAAACGATGCCGTCCGCCAAGGTATCAAAGAATACAGCGATTGGCCGACCATCCCGCAACTCTACGTAAACGGAGAGTTTGTCGGCGGTTCCGATATTTTGATGGAAATGTACGAAGCAGGTGAGCTGCAAGAATTGCTGAAAGCTTGATTTGCCTGATACGGAATCATGAAGAGGTCGTCTGAAATATTTCAGACGACCTCTTTTCATTTTAACCAAGACTCAAGAGGGGTTTATTCCTCGGGACGTTCGCCGTCGGTGTCGTCCAGTTTGCCTTCGGTGATATCGATGTTGATGCCCACGGCGGCGCGGATTTTGGCGTCGATTTCGTTGGCGATTTCGGGATTTTCTTTCAGCCAGACGCGGACGTTGTCTTTGCCTTGTCCGATTTTAGCGCCGTTGTAGCTGTACCATGCGCCTGATTTTTCAACGATGTCGTATTTGACGCCGAGGTCGATCAGTTCGCCTTCCCAGCTTACGCCTTCGCCGTACAGGATATCGAATTCGGCTTGGCGGAACGGAGGGGCGACTTTGTTTTTGATGACTTTGACTTTGGTTTCGTTGCCGATGACGTCGTCGCCTTTTTTGATTTGTCCGGTGCGGCGGATGTCGAGGCGGACGGAGGCGTAGAATTTGAGGGCGTTACCGCCGGTGGTGGTTTCGGGGCTGCCGAACATCACGCCGATTTTCATACGGATTTGGTTGATGAAGACGACCAGTGTGTTGGTGCGTTTGATGTGGCCGGTCAGTTTGCGCAGGGCTTGGCTCATCAGGCGGGCTTGCAGGCCGACGTGGCTGTCGCCCATTTCGCCTTCGATTTCGGCTTTGGGTACGAGGGCCGCTACGGAGTCGACAACGACCATGTCCACGCCGCCGGAGCGCACCAGCGTGTCGCAGATTTCCAGAGCCTGTTCGCCGGTATCGGGTTGGGAGAGGTAGAGTTCTTCTACTTTAACGCCGAGTTTGCGGGCGTAAACGGGGTCGAAGGCGTGTTCGGCGTCGATAAAGGCGCAGATGCCGCCGTTTTTCTGGCATTGGGCGATGGCTTCGAGACAGAGCGTGGTTTTACCGGAGGATTCGGGGCCGAAGATTTCTACGACGCGGCCGCGCGGCAGACCGCCGACGCCGAGCGCCAAGTCCACACCGAGCGAGCCGGTGGAGATGACGTCAAGGTTTTCTTCTTGCTGGCTGCCGTCCATTTTCATGATGGAACCTTTGCCGAAGTTTTTTTCAATTTGGGCAAGGGCGGCGGCTAGGGCTTTGCTTTTTTCGTCTGACATAGTGTTGGTCTCGTTTGATGTTGATGAATTTAGCTAAGAATTTGTTTAGCTATTATCTCATAAATTAAGAAAAAGTATAGTTTATTTCGATTTTATTTTGGAGTGTAGGTGGGCTTACTCGGAAGATTTTAAATAACTATTTGTTTATAATGATATTAAATGTTTTCTGGTTTTTGAGCGTATCGGTGTTGCAGATTTTATTTGTTGCAGAGGTCGTCTGAAAATCAGCGACAGTTTTCAGACGACCCCTTGCACAATCCAATCACTTGCACACGGCGGATACTTTGATTTCGACCGCCCATTCCGGTTTGGCGAGTTTGGCTTCGATGCAGGCGCGGGCAGGGGCGCGGCCGGGGGCTGTCCAGGCATCCCAGGCTTCGTTCATGGCGGCGTAGTCGTTCATATCGGTCAGGAAGATGGTGGCTTCGAGGATGTGTGCTTTGTCGGAGCCGCATTCTTCAAGCCAGCGGTCGATTTGCGCCAAGACGTTTTCGGTCTGGGCTTTGGCATCGGCTTCGGGATTTTCGGGAACCATGCCTGAGAGGAAGACGAATCCTCCAGCGCAGACGGCTTCGGAGTAGCGTTCGGTGGTACCGAGGTATCGGATATTCATTTGATATTCCTTGAGGTTGTGGCATGCGGGGCATTCTGTCCTGTTGTTGGATTTCGGTTTGCCTGATGGGGTCAGAACGAGACGGCGGATATTGGGCAGGGGCTTATGGTAACATTCAGCTTGATTGTCTGCCACAGCAGGCGGGCGGTTTTGTTGTTTTTGAAAAGATGCGGAAACTATTTTTACGCGTCATTGTCATATTGGTTTTAGGTCGTCTGAATATTATTGGAACTGCATCATGAGCAAAAATACCGATTATCCGGTTACTCCTGCCGTCCGTTTCTTGCGTACACATCAAATTGATTTTGAGCCTTATATTTATGTTTATGAGGAACACGGCGGGACAGGGCAGTTTGCCGAGTTGTTCGGTGTGGACGAGCATCAGGTGGTCAAAACCATCGTGCTGCAAAACGAAGCGAAGAAAGGGCTGGTTGTCGTGATGCACGGCGACAAGCAGATTTCCACCCGAAATCTGGCACGCGATTTGGGCATGAAACACATCGAGCCTGCGGATCCGAAACAGGCAAACAAATGGACGGGCTATCTGGTGGGCGGGACGACGCCTTTCGGTATGAAAACCCGGTTGCCTGTGTATGTTGAAAAAAGTATTTGGGATTTGGAGAAAGTTTATATCAACGGCGGCAAACGCGGATTCATCATCGGTGTCAGTCCGCAGGCTTTGCGGGCTTTGAATCCGCAGGATGTACAGGTCGCCGTCTAAAGGGATGCAAAACGGTTTTAAGTCGGGAAACGCAGATTCGGGCAAATTTGAAGGTTTTATAAAAAGAACACAATGCCTGATTTTATATCTGTTTTCATTCTGTCAAACAGCCTGTTGCCGTGATTTCACGGTATCGGGCTTTGGCAAACACAAACCAAAGAGGCACACCCTAATATGGAAAACCGTAATTTTTATGAAATTCTCGGCATTTCGGCGGATGCGGACATTGCAGAAATCAGAAAAGCCTATCGCGATTCGGCAATGAAATACCATCCCGATCGTAATCCCGGCAATCCCGAAGCGGAAGAGCGTTTTAAGGAAATCCGTCAGGCTTACGATACGCTGGTCGATCCCGAACGTCGGGCATGGTACGACGAGTCGCTCCGTGAATTCAGTGGTAGAAGCGGGCAGACCGCCAGCCAGCAGACCAGTAGCGAGCATACGGCGGAAGCGCCGCGCCAAGACGGCGACCGGACTTATGTGATGGCGATGTATGCCTTGTTTGCCTTGGCATTTGCGACCTTGGTGATGCCTGTTGCCGGCATCGTTTTGGCGTATGTAAAACGTGGCGAAATGGACGACTCGGTTTATAATAACCACGCAGACTATCTGATTAAAACCTTCTGGGGCGGTCTGGCGGGGTTTGTTTTGAGTAAAATCACCGCGTTTATCGGCATCGACTCTGTGTTGCTGTTTTTGGTATCGGTTTGGTTTGCTTACCGTCTGGCGGTAGGTTTCGTCAGACTGACGGACAACAAGCGTATGTCTTTGGATACTTGGTTCTAAGCGCAACTGCCCGCCTTGTTTTCAGACGACCTTCGCATCCCGGGGTCGTCTGAAATTTTTGTATGGGTCGTTTGCGGGAAACTAAATATCAAAACAGGACACCAAGAAAGTCGTCTGAAAATTTGTCCACGCATCCGACACATTCAATCAAAGGAAAAACATGATTTATTTATTGGCAAGCATACTGTGCAGCGTGTCTGTGTCGGTTTTGCTCAAATTGGCGCGTAAGAACAAAATCGACGTCGCGCAGGCGGTGGCGGTGAACTACATCGTCGCAGTGGCGTTGACGGCTTGGGTGTTGAAACCCGATTTGAGCAACCCGAAAGCCTTTTTGCCGACTTGGTGGCTGTTTGGCGCGTTGGGCGTGCTGCTGCCTTCGGTGTTTGTGATTATGGGCAAGGCGGTCGATGCTGCGGGTATCGTCAAGTCTGATGCGGCGCAGCGTTTGTCTTTGATATTGCCGATTATTTCCGCGTTCGTGATTTTTGGCGAAGCGTTGACCGAAGGGCGGCTGATAGGCATCGTTTTGGCGTTTGTGGCTCTGTTCTGCCTGTTGTGGAAAGCCGACGGCGGCAAGAAATCGGGCGGATTGGGTACGCAAATCACGCTGCTTGCGGGCGTTTGGGCGGGCTACGGCATCATCGACATCCTCTTCAAACAGCTTGCCAAAAGCGGTACGGCGTTTTCCGGCAACCTCTTGGTCGCCTTCAGCCTCGCCGGTATTTTGATGTTCGGCTACCTTTTCTCCCAATCGACCAAATGGACGAAAGAAGGCATTATCGGCGGCATCGTCTTGGGCGGTTTGAATTTCGCCAACATCGTTACCTACATCACCGCCCACCAAATGATGAAAGACAATCCGACGCTGGTCTTCGCAGGCATGAACATCGGCGTCATTGTTTTGGGAACGCTGGTCGGCGCGATGGCGTTTAAAGAAAAAATCAGCAGCATCAACGCCGCAGGCATCAGCGTCGCCGTCTGCGCCATCGCCTGTTTGTTTTACTGGCCGCAGATACGGGGACTGGTCGGTATGTAAGCATGTAAAAGGTCGTCTGAAAAAGGTTTCAGACGACCTTTTACCTTTCGGGTGGGAGTGTTTTTCCTGCTTTGATAACAACGGCGCATTTGCAGCTAGACAACCCATGCAAAACGGTCTAATGTTCCGCCTGCATATGCACATTACTTGATAAACCAACGAATGAGAAGGTAAGAGAAATGACTGTCCGTATCGAACACGATTTGCTGGGCGACCGCGAAATCCCCGCCGAGGCGTATTGGGGCATCCATACTTTGCGCGCGGTGGAAAACTTTAAAATTTCCAATCAAAAAATTTCCGACGTGCCGCAGTTCGTCCGCAGCATGGTGATGGTGAAAAAAGCGACTGCGCAGGCAAACGGTGAGCTGGGCGCGGTGAAGCCCGAAATCGCCGCCGCCATCGAAAAGGCTTGCGATGAAGTGTTGGTTAAAGGCCGCTGCCTCGACCAATTCCCGTCCGACGTGTATCAGGGCGGCGCAGGGACTTCGGTCAACATGAACACCAACGAAGTCATCGCCAACCTTGCTTTGGAAATATTGGGCTACGAAAAAGGCCGCTACGACATCGTCAATCCGATGGATCATGTGAACGCCAGCCAGTCCACCAACGACGCGTATCCGACCGGCTTCAGGCTGGCGGTGTATTACAGCGTCGGCGAACTGCTGGAAAAACTGGCGTTGCTGAAAGATGCGTTTGCCGCCAAAGCCGATGAGTTTAAAGATGTTTTGAAAATGGGGCGCACCCAGCTTCAAGATGCCGTACCGATGACGGCGGGGCAGGAATTCCAATCTTTCCAAGTGTTGCTGGAAGAAGAGATTTTGAATCTGGACCGCACGCGTGCCCTGCTATTGGAAGTCAACTTGGGCGCAACCGCCATCGGCACAGGCGTGAACACGCCCAAAGGCTACGCGGCTTTGGCGGTGAAAAAATTGTCCGAAGTCAGCGGCTTGGATTGCAAACTGACCGAAAACCTGATTGAAGCGACTTCCGACTGCGGCGCGTATGTGATGGTACACGGCGCATTGAAGCGCACGGCGGTGAAATTATCGAAAATCTGTAACGACTTACGCCTTTTGTCGTCCGGTCCGCGCGCCGGTTTGAAAGAGATTAACCTGCCGGAAATGCAGGCAGGCTCGTCAATCATGCCCGCCAAAGTCAATCCCGTGATTCCCGAAGTGGTCAACCAAGTCTGCTTCAAAGTCATCGGCAACGACACCACCATCACCTTCGCCGCCGAAGCGGGGCAGTTGCAATTAAACGTGATGGAGCCGGTCATCGCGCAATGTATGTTTGAAACCATCTCCCTCTTGGGCAACGCCGCGGTAAACCTCGCCGAAAAATGCGTCAAAGGCATTACCGTCAACCGCGAAATCTGCGAACGCTATGTGTTCAACTCCATCGGCCTGGTCACTTACCTGAACCCGTATATCGGCCATGAAAACGGCGATTTGGTCGGCAAAATCTGCGCCCAAACCGGCAAAGGCGTGCGCGAAGTCGTGCTCGAACGCGGCCTCTTGAGCGAAGCGGAACTCGACCGCATCCTGTCGCCCGAAAACCTGATGAACCCGCATTTGTAAGATAGGGCATAAAGAAAAGGTCGTCTGAAAACGGAATTGCCGTTTCAGACGACCTTTTGTATCGGCATGATGAAAACCTGCCGACTCTTTCTATTTCAACATCAAAATCGCAGCCACCGCCGCAGCCGCGACTACTAAGGCGGCAATCAGTTTGGCGGCGGAAGCAAATTTCAAGGCAACGGTTTGCCCCTCGATATACTTGTAGCCGCTGATCATCGGGCGGATCAAATCTTTTTTCTTCAAAAACTTATACGCCAAGACCGTAACGATGTGTAAGCCTGCCAATGCCGCCAGCAGGTTGAAGAAATTGACGTGGATTTTGCGCATCAGGCTGCCCGTGTTCGAGCTGACCAAATGATTCAGATAGCCGCTGTCGGTAAACGTGTTTTCATCGGCGGCAAACAAGCCCGTCGTCGCTTGCAGCAAAACCGCCGCAATCAGCGCGATGACCATCAGCGCGCCCAAAGGGTTGTGTCCGGGCTGCTCATTTTCCGTCAGGCTGCCTTGCAGGTAGCGGCGGATGGACGACGGGCCGCGCACGAATTGCGAAAAACGCGCCGTATCGCTGCCCCACAAGCCCCAACACAGGCGGAAGACAATCAGCCCCGCCACCAGCAGCCCGCAGCGCAAGTGCCAAACCAGCATCCCGCCGCCAGCCTGCGCGCTGTACCACATAAATCCGACCGACAAGACCAAGAGCCAGTGAAACAGGCGCGTTGGCAAATCCCAGACTTTGACTTTTTGTTTCATTAAATATTCCTTGTTGTGCGGTTGTAGTGTTCCTATACGGGGCGGTAGAATCGTGAAAACAACAGTCGATATAGTGGATTAACTTTAAACCAGTACGGCGTTGCCTCGCCTTGCCGTACTA
>JVVZ01000093.1:0-843 GCA_001062585.1 Neisseria meningitidis | reverse complement strand
GTACTGTCTGCGGCTTCGTCGCCTTGTCCTGATTTAAAGTTAATCCACTATACACCCATGCCCCATTTAAACGGCGGCACATCCTTTTGCAACCAACCGAACAGACCGACCCAAAAAGGAAAACAGATGAAAACCATCCGCATCAAAATCTGCGGCATCACCCGCCCCGAAGACGCCCGAAAAGCTGCCGAGCTGGGCGTCGATGCCATCGGTTTGGTTTTTTACGCCGCCAGCAAACGCGCCGTCACGCCCGAACAGGCAAAAAAAATCGTGGCAGCCCTTCCCCCTTTCGTCTCCGTCGTTGCCTTATTCGTCAATGAAACAGCGGAAACCATCCGCGAAACCCTCCGGCAAGTGCCCATCGACATCATCCAATTTCACGGCGACGAAGACGATGAATTTTGCCGTCAGTTTGACCGCCCCTATCTCAAAGCCATACGCGTCCAATCTGCTTCAGACATCGAAGCCGCACAAACCCGATTCCCCAACGCCCGCGCCCTGCTGTTTGATGCCTACCATCCCAACGAATACGGCGGCACAGGTCTGAGCTTCGACTGGACGCTGCTACCGGACAATCTGACCAAACCTTGGATTCTGGCAGGCGGCTTGACCCCGCAAAATATCGCGACAGCCATCCAAACCAGCAATGCCGCGGCAGCCGATGTTTCAGGCGGAGTAGAAAGTGCCGGCGGCATCAAAGACGAAGCCAAAATGGCTGCCTTCATCCAAGCCGTCCGCGCCATTCGGTAAACCTTTTGGTCACAAAAACCGCTGACGCATTTTATACCGCTTATAGTGGATTAAATTTAAATCAGGACAAGGCGACGAAGCCGCAGACAGTAC
>JVVZ01000092.1:0-10041 GCA_001062585.1 Neisseria meningitidis | reverse complement strand
CAGAGCGCCTGAAAAGGCTTTTATGAGTGTCCAAGATTTGGGGGCCAGTTCACTGTTTCAGACGACCTTTTATTGTAAAAATCTATAAATTTAATAGATAATAACTAATCTCATATTATCAAATTGGAAAAGATAACCCGCTGATTAACTTGATATTTAACATGGTTAAATTATGTTAACTAAAACATACGTTATCCAAACCTGATTTCACAATTGATTTAAATCATAATATCTTGTGTCCAAATCTCTAAAATACCCGAAATCATACTAAATATTGATTTTCGAATAACAAACTACAAGAGTCGAGGAACGCAAAATGCCGAAAATCCCTGAGTTGGTTTGTCCCGCCGGTAATCTGCCTGCTTTGAAGACGGCGGTGGACAATGGCGCGGACACGGTTTATATGGGGCTGAAAGATGCGACGAATGCGCGCAATTTCCCGGGGCTGAATTTCGATATGAAATCGGCGCAGGAAGGGGTGGCTTATGCCCATGCACGCGGCCGCAATGTATTGATGGCAATCAATACTTTTGCCCAGGCGGGGCAAATCAAGCGGTGGCATCGGGCTGTCGATACGGCGGTGCAACTGGGGGCGGACGCGATAATCGTCGCCGATCCTGCGATTATGGCTTATGCCGCCGAATGTCATCCTGATTTGAGGCTGCACATGTCGGTGCAGGGTTCGGCGACCAATTACGAAGCCATCAATATGATGAAGGAGCTGTTCGGTATCCGCCGTGCCGTGCTGCCGCGCGTTTTGACGGTCGATCAGGTTAAACATGTGATTGACAATACGGATGTGGAAATCGAAGTGTTCGGTTTCGGCAGTTTGTGTGTGATGGTGGAAGGGCGCTGCATTTTGTCGAGTTATGCGACGGGTGAATCGCCGAATATGCAGGGCGTGTGTTCGCCTGCCAAAGCCGTACGCTGGGAGCAGTTGCCCGACCGTATGAACGTGCGGCTGAACCAGGTGTTAATTGACCAGTACAAACCGGATGAACCGGCAGGCTATCCGACCTTGTGCAAAGGCCGTTTTGAAGTCAATGACGAAACCTATTACGCGCTGGAAGAGCCGACCAGCCTGAACGTTTTGGAAATGCTGCCCGAACTCATCAAAATCGGTGTGTCCGCCATCAAAATCGAAGGCCGCCAGCGCAGCCCGATGTACACGGCGCAAGTAACCAAATCGCTGCGGCAGGCTTTGGATGCGGCCGCTGCCAATCCGGCACATTTCAAAGTCAATCCGCTATGGAACAATGCTTTGAGCAAGGTTTCGGAAGGGCATCAGACGACCTTGGGCGCATACAGCCGTCCGTGGAAATAAGGGGGAGGGAAAATGAATCCGATGAAACTATCGTTGGGGCCGGTTTTGTTTTTCTGGCAGAAGGAAGCGCTGCTGGAATTTTACGCTTCCATGCTGGATGCGCCGGTGGATACCATTTATCTGGGCGAAGTGGTGTGTTCGCGCCGCCAGAAAATGCGTTTTGCCGACTGGGTCAGCCTGGCGCAAGATTTGGCGGAAAGTGGCAAGGAAATTATTCTGTCGTCGCAGGTGCTGCTGGAAAGCGAATCCGATTTGAAACGCCTGCGCAAAATCACAGGGCAGGACAAATTTAAAGTCGAAGCCAACGACATGGGCGCGGTCAAGCTGGCGCGCGAGCACGGCATTCCGTTTGTCGCCGGCGCCAGCCTGAATATTTACAACGAAAGCACGCTGGCGCTGTTTCAGAAACTGGGCGCATACCGCTGGATTGCACCGTCCGAGTTGAGCCGCGATAAAGTTGCCGAAATCATCAAGGCTTCAGACGACATCGAAACGGAATTGTTTGCTTGGGGCAAAATGCCTTTGGCGTACTCTTCACGCTGCTTTACTGCGCGGCATTACAACCTGAACAAAGACGGCTGCGAATTCCGCTGCTTGGATTACGAACAAGGCATGGACATGAATACCCGCGAGGGCAAACCGTTTTTAACCATCAACGGCATTCAAACCATGTCTTATGGCTGCCAAAACCTGCTGCCGCACCATGAGGATTTGCGGCAAATCGGCGTGAACATGCTGCGCCTGTCGCCGCAAATGCACGGCATGGCGGAAATCGTCCGTATCCACCGCGACGTATTGGACGGCAAAACCGCCCTGGCGGACGCGCTGCCCGAATTGGAAAGACTGACCACCGGCACGCTGGTGGACGGCTATTGGCAGGGCCAGCCGGGTATCGAAGCCGTGAAGGAGGAATATTATGGCGTTGCCTGAAATCGTATTGCCCGCATGGGCGGGAAAAATCGGCGGTAAATTACCGGGCAGGCCGCCGCGTTTCGCTTTGGTTTTTGCCCTCAACACTATGCTCAAACGCGGATTGCTGCCCGCCGACATGAGCCTGTTTGACGGCAAAAAATTCGAAATCGACGTATTGGACGCGGGCATCAAGGTGCGTTTCACCGCCAATGCCGAAAAATTCATCGATGCGGACTTCTTCGGCACGCCCGATTTGCGCCTTGCCGCCAACGGCATCGACTTTATGCGCATGATGATGCGCGAGGAAGACCCGGATACTTTGTTTTTCAACCGTAAACTGCAAATTGAAGGCGATACCGAACTGGGGCTGATTACCAAAAACCTGCTCGACAGCGTGGACTGGCCGTTTGGCGATTGGTTTTTGAAACGGCAGTTGTCCGACTGAACACGGATTCGTTCAGAAATATAGCTGAATAATTTTATTTTCAACACGCAACTTACCAGTTGCCGTCATTCCCGCGCAGGCGGGAATCCATTTTTGAAATTCAGAAACTGTTTTTCAAATCAAGGTTTATCAGGTTTGACGATGGATTCCCGCCTGCACGGGAATGACGGAATTTGATGACATGCTGGATTTAAAGTTAAGTATGTTTGCTAAAGACAAAGCATTCATCCGTTAAGCTTCTGATTTCACAATAATGAAGGTCGTCTGAAACCTGTTTTCCAGTTTTCAGACGACTTTCTTTCATCTGCATCCGTTTTAAACCGTCATTAGTCTTTCAATGCAGCCAATACTTTGCCGGCGATTTCATTCAAGCCCACGGTTTGTGCCTGATTGTCGCGGCGTTCGGCGTATTCGACATTGCCTTCTTTCAAGGCGCGGTCGCCGATGACGATGCGGTGCGGGATGCCCAGAAGCTCGGAGTCGTTGAGCAGCACGCCTGCGCGTTCGTCGCGGTCGTCGAGGAGGACGTCCGCGCCTGCGGCCAGCAGTTCGGCGTAGATTTTGTCGGCGGCTTCGCGTACGGAGTCTGATTTTTTGTAGTTCATCGGCACGATAACGACTTCAAACGGCGCCATTGCTTTGGTCCAGATGATGCCTTTTTCGTCGTTGTTCTGCTCGATGGCGGCGGCAACGACGCGGGTGATGCCGATACCGTAGCAGCCCATTTCCATGATTTGCGATTTGCCGTTGTTGTCGAGGAAGCTTACGTTCATGGCTTGGGTGTATTTGTCGCGCAATTGGAAAACGTGTCCGACTTCGATGCCGCGCGCGAGTTTCAGACGGCCTTGTCCGTCGGGGCTTTCGTCGCCTTCGACGACGTTGCGCAAATCGACAAACTCAGGTTCGGCAGCGTCGCGGCCGAAGTTGAAGCCAGTATAGTGGTAGTCGTCTTCGTTCGCGCCAATGACCCAGTCTGCGCCTTTTTCAGTAGCGAAATCGGCATAGACTTTACCTTTGAAGCCGACAGGGCCGAGCGAGCCGCCGTTTGCGCCGAACTGCGCTCGGATGGCGGCAGGGGCTGCCATGTTCAGCGGCGATTTCACGCCTGCGAGTTTTTCGGCTTTGATGTCATTGAACTCATGGTCGCCGCGCAACAGCAATAAGACGATTTCGCCTTCGTTTTCGCCTTCGACCACGATGGATTTCAGCGTTTTTTCAATCGGAATGCTGAGGAAATCAACCAATGAATCAATGGTTTTGACGTTCGGCGTGTGTACTTTGGCCAGCTCTGCCTTGGCGGCCGCACGTTCGCCTTTGATCGGCAAGGTCGGTGCCAGCTCGATATTGGCGGCGTAATCGGAAGTATCGCTGTATGCAATGACATCTTCGCCGCTTTCCGCCAACACTTGAAACTCGTGCGAACCGGTGCCGCCGATACTGCCGGTGTCTGCGGCGACGGGGCGGAACTCCAAGCCCAGACGGGTGAAGATGCGGCAGTAAGCGTCGTACATGGCATCATAGGTCGTCTGAAGCGAGGCGTAGTCGGCATGGAAGGAATAAGCGTCTTTCATGACGAACTCGCGCGCACGCATGACACCGAAGCGCGGGCGCACTTCGTCGCGGAATTTGGTTTGGATATGGTAAAAGTTTTTCGGCAGTTGTTTGTAGCTGTTGATTTCTTTGCGCACGATGTCGGCGATGACTTCCTCGCAGGTCGGGCCCATGCAAAAATCGCGGTCGTGGCGGTCTTTCAGGCGCAGCAGTTCTTTACCGTAAAATTCCCAGCGGCCGGATTCCTGCCACAGCTCGGCAGGCTGCACCACCGGCATCAGCAACTCCACGCTGCCCGCGCGCGCCATTTCTTCGCGCACGACGTTTTCAACTTTGCGCAACACGCGCAGCCCCATCGGCATCCAAGTATAAAGGCCGGACGCGTTGGCTTTAATCAGGCCGGCGCGAATCATCAGCTTGTGGCTGGCAAGCGCGGCTTCGGCAGGGGCTTCTTTCAGGGTGGAAATGAAAAATTGGCTGGCTTTCATGGTGTGTTTTTCTGTGTAAAAAAGTAAGCGCGTATTGTAACGCGAAAGGCAGGGGGATTGAAGTTTTTCCCCATAGGGCGACAGCCGCTGCCTTGCTTGTTCAGTCAACGCATTTGACATTTATCAGGCGTGTCAATCACTTTTTATACACAATCCCGCATTGGCTTGTTTTGCTTATAGATTTTTCCCATAAAGGCTTTGAAATTTTTTATTTTTATAACTAATTGATTTTATTGTATTTTATTTGATTATTTTTTAAGCACCGAAAGGCTTGGGTTGTTCCAAAAGCAAAAATTCCGATTACCCAAAGCTTATCAACAAACTTATCCACAGAGTTTGTGTATAGATTGATGTCGTCTGAAACCATACCGTTCGATAGGTTTTTAAAAGCCCGTAACGAGGTCTTTCTGTTAAGATGATGCCTTCACTATTTTCACGTCATCCCATCTATGTCCGCACACGAATTACACCTGCTTTCCCGCGCCAAAATGTTCAACGGTCATCAAGAGCAATACCGCTGCTTTTCCGAAACCTGTCAAACCGATATGACTTTCGGCATCTACCTGCCGCCGCAGGTATTGAAAGGCTATCCCGCGCCGGTCTTGTATTTCTTGTCGGGGTTGCACGGCGACGGCTCGGAACTGATACGCCAAACCGGCATCCAGCGTTTTGCCGCGCAATGGAACATCATCGTCGTTTTCCCCGACACCTCGCCGCGCGGCAGCCATATCAGCGACAGTGCGAACGAATTTATCGGACAAGGCGCGGGATTTTACCTCGATGCGACCGAACAACCGTGGGCGGCGCATTATCAGATGTACAGCCATATCAGCCGCGAACTGCCCGATTGGGTAGAACGGCATTTCCCCGCCACTCAAGAACGCAGCATCGCAGGTTTCAGCATGGGCGGACACGGCGCGCTTTCCATCGCCCTGAAAAATCCGGGACGCTATGCCGCCGTTTCCGCGTTCGCGCCCTTGTGCCGCCCGACCGCCAGCCGGGGCGGAAAGCAGGCGTTTGCTGCCTATCTGAGCGCGGAATCGGAGGCTTGGCAGGCTTACGACAGCACATCGCTCGTTCAGACGACCTCACGCAAGCTGCCGATACTCATTGATCAAGGCGGCATCGATCCGCTGTTCCCCGACGAATTGCAACCCGAAGCCTTCGTCAACGCCGCCCGCGCCAACGGCTTCAACGTGCAATACAAAGTCCGCCCCGGCTACGGACACGATTATTTCTTCATCGCCAGCTTTATCGACTCGCATATCGAGTTTCATGCTGAGGCATTGGGTTTGTAAATCCACTATAAATTTAATCCACTATATAAAGAAAGGTCGTCTGAAAACTTTTTCAGACGACCTTTTTGATCTTTCACACTCAATTAGTGTTGATGATGATGGTGTTCATGCCGTTCAGCCGCGCGTTTCGTTCCGACGGGCATAATCAGCGTTGCATAGGCATTGTCTTGTTGGCAAACACTTTTATCGGCATAATCCGCCTGATGGGCAGCTTTGATTTTCCACAAACCTTCAATCAAAGGAATCACGTTGACGACGCCGTCTTTATCCGTTTTCCCTGAGAAACCTTGCGGCTCGCGGTGGTCGTGCGTAGCCGCCAAGTCCATTTCCGCCAGCGTATCCGAGCTTGCCGTTACCGTCGCTTTTGCCAACGGTTTGCCTTTATAAAGCACTTTAACCGGCAACAGACCGCCTACCTTGACCTCATTCGGATTTTTCAGCGGCACCAGCTCCAATTCATGACCGACCGGACGGGTCAACACACTTTCATCCACGCTTGCGCTGCCCACTTGCAAAAACGCTTTGCCGAACATCTGAGCCTGTTCGCAATAAGTCGCGCCGGGCAGGTCTTTCAAGGTTTTCTGTTTCCAGCCTTCGCTGTTTTGCGACCAGAACGTCGGTTTGTACACCGCGCCAACCCAATAAGAGCCGTCTTTCAGGCGGGATTTGGAAACATATTGGTAATTTTCGCCTTTATTCGTCAAATCAACGGTTTTTCCGGATTTGTCCGTCAATTGCAGCGGTTTGAAAATGTGCACGCGGTCGTCGGCGATTTTTTCGACATTCGGGAAATCATGGCTGTAACCCAAATCCGCTTTCAACGTACTGCCCGAATCCAAACGCACCGGAGCCGACACCCACAAATCATGCGCCTGCGCCGCCATACTCAAGCCCAATGCGCCAAGTATCCATAATTTTTTCATGTTTCTTCCTCAAATTTGATTGTTTACGGTTCAAAAGCCAACGGAAAGCCCGAAAAGCAAGGCAACCTTACTCTTTTTATTTCAAAATGTAAATATTATTGATGATTGTTTTTAGTTACAAAGAATTAGAAATCCTTAAAGGGACAACAGAAAACAAGAGGTCGTCTGAAAACCTTGAAATTAGGTTTTCAGACGACCTTTCAGTATTGGGAAGATGGATTATTGCGCTTCCAGTTTTTTCAGCAGATCAGGCATGGCTTCTTCGTTGTACCGGTAATAGCGGACGCTGTCCGTACCTTCTTTATTGGTCATTTCCAATACGTTGGGTTTGCCTTCCAGCTTCAGCAGCAGCGGAACTTTGAATTTGACGGTTTTGCCGATTTCGTCAGGTTTTTGTTCGGGCGCGCCATCGTTGTGGCTGACGGTGTAGTTGGTTATGGTTTGACGGAATTCTTGTCTCCAACGGCTGAATTTCCATTTGAAGTCTTGGGTAATGGTGGTCGTATCGCCGGAATTTGCTTGGAAATGGATTAGGTCGCGGCCGGTACCGTCGGGGCGCATCAGGCTGGCGTTGAGCAGGGAGCCGTCAGCGTTTTTACTGGTGTTGCCCCACATGCCGAATAAGTCTTTGCGTTTGACTTTTTTGGCGGTAACGAGCTGGTTGGGTTCGGTAACGTGCAGACCCGGTACGTAAGCCGTCTCCGCCACGGCGGCAGAAGTCAGGGTCAAGGTGAACGCGGCGGCGCCAAGTAGGGTTTTCCATGTTTTCATATTGTTTTCCTTATATGTAATGAGCAGTTGAAGAATCGGGCGCAGGCGGCGAATCCGTTTTTTGGGGTTTTCGCGTTTGCCCACAATGTTGATGGTTTGTGTATTTACTGTTTTATATCGAAAAATCGATTGAAATACAAAATCGCCTGACCGTCAGTTTACACAAGGTAAACCGACGATTCAATTTTCAGACGACCTTTCGTTTGCCATGCCGCATTAACGGATGTCCATAGGCGCGAAGGATTTGACTGTTTCGTCCACGGCTTTGACGCGGGTCAGGAAGTCTTCCAGTTGGGCGAGCGGCAGGGCGCTGGGGCCGTCGCATTTGGCTTGGTCGGGGTTGGGGTGTGATTCGAGGAAGAGGCCTGCGAGGCGGGTTGCCATGCCTGCGAGCGCCAAGTCCAGCACTTGCGCGCGCCGTCCGCCGGATGCGGCGGCACCGGATTCGCGGGTTTGCAGGGAGTGGGTGACGTCGAAGATGACGGGCAGGCCGCCGCAGGTTTGCTTCATGACGCCGAAGCCGAGCATATCGACGACGAGGTTGTCGTAGCCGAAGTTGGCGCCGCGTTCGCACAGGATGATTTGTCCGTTGCCCGCTTCTTGGAATTTTTCGACGATGTTTTTCATCTGCGAGGGGCTGAGGAACTGTGGTTTTTTGATGTTGATGACGTTGCCGGTTTTTGCCATGGCGACGACGAGGTCGGTTTGGCGGGCGAGGAAGGCGGGCAGTTGGATGACGTCGCAGACTTCGGCGACGGGGGCGCATTGGTAGGGTTCGTGGACGTCGGTGATGACGGGTACGTCAAACTCGCGTTTGACGGCTTGGAAGATTTTCATGCCTTCGTCCAAGCCTACGCCGCGGAAGGAGTGGATGGAGGAGCGGTTGGCTTTGTCGAAGGAGGCTTTGAAGACGTAGGGGATGCCGAGTTTGTCGGTCACTTTGACGTATTGTTCGCAGGCTTTGAGGGTGGAGTCGAGGTCTTCTAAAACGTTGATGCCGCCGAACAGGGTAAAGGGGAGGTCGTTGCCGACGGTGAGGTTGTTGATGCGGATGTTCATGATGATGGGGCTTTCTCGAAGGTCGTCTGAAAATGGCTAAAAGGCCGTCTGAAAGCGGATTTTGCGGTTTCAGACGACCTTTGTGTTTTATAGGACGGTGTGCGGCGGCTCGTAGGAGAGGATGTCGCGGATTTTGTTGTGTTCGTCCACAAGGACGACTTTGGGTTCGTGTGCGGCGATTTCGGGTTCGGACAGCATAACGTAGGACATGATGATGACGATGTCGCCTTTTTGGACAAGCCGTGCGGCAGCGCCGTTGAGGCAGACGACGCCGCTGCCGCGTTCGCCGGGGATGGTGTAGGTTTCGAAGCGTTCGCCGTTGTTGTTGTTGACGATGGCGACTTTTTCGTTAACGAGGATGCCTGCGGCGTCGAGCAGGTCTTGGTCTACGGTGATGCTGCCGACGTAGTTGAGGTCGGCTTCGGTAACGGTGGCGCGGTGTATCTTGCCGCCGAGCATGGTGCGGAACATGGGTTTCCTTTTGGTTTGGGATTGCGGATGCAGACGTAAGGTCGTCTGAAAATCAAAAGCCGTCATTATAGTGGACTTCCCTGTAAATTCATAATGATGCTTGAGCGTTTTTCAGACGGCGCGGCTGTTTTATCAACCTAAACTCTGCTTCAGCCAGCGCAAATAGGGGGCGTATCCGCGCGATACGTTTTGCATCAGGATTTGCGGGCATTCGTAGCTGTGGTTGGCGGTGATAGTTTTTTGGATTTCGCGGTAGCAGTGGCGCGAGGTTTTGATGGTGATGCGGATTTCGTCGTCGCGGCAGATTTCGCCGTTCCAAAGGTATTGGCTGGTGATGGCTTCGTATTGCACGCAGGCGGCGAGTTGCTTTTCCAAAAGCAGGCTGCCGATTTTTTCAGCTTCTTCGCAGGTCGGGGCGGTGGTGGTAACGATGACGGGTTTGAACGCGGACATTTCAGACGACCTATTGGTTTTTAAACTCGATGGTTCCTTTATATTTCACCCAGTATCCGGCGGCTTTGTATTTGTCTTTTTTGGCGGTTGCCACGGCTGTTTCGTCGAGCCCTTCATAACCGCTGGATTCGAGGATGCTGACTTCTACGGCTTTGCCTTCGGGGGAAACCAAGATGGATAGTTTGACGGGTTTGATGGGTTGCGCGGGATTATTGGATGCGGGGGCGTATTCTGCCGGATTGACGGTTTGCGCGGTTGCGGGTAGGGCGAAGGCAAGTAGCAGGGCGGGGATGACGGTGCGGATGGACATATTGTTTTCCTTATTTGTAGATTTGTAGCGGGTTTA
>JVVZ01000091.1:0-967 GCA_001062585.1 Neisseria meningitidis | reverse complement strand
ATTCGAAGCCGCCGCCATCGCTTATCTTGACGATTTGGACGATACCGAATTGCGCCAATCCCCTTATTATCCTAAAGATATGGTTGACTGGGCGAGGGAACAGAAGCGCAATCGTGAAGGCAAAGGTCAAGCTGATTAGTTTGGAAAAGGTTGAAGATTAGAAGGTCGTCTGAAACCGAGCAGCAGAATCAAGAGAGTACCGACCAAGCTAAATTTTACGGGAGTAAACATGAATGAAAACGAGAAAATTCCTTTTCATGAAAAACGCAGGCAAAATTTTTTGAGTGAGGAAAAATATCAGAAAGAGAAAAATGGATATTTATCTAATTTAAAATTTTGGGATAATAATTGGCAGAAAAGTATTTTAGAATCAAAACATCTATTTCGCTATAAATTTTCCGAAGTATTTGATTATTTGAGAATATGCTATACAGCGGGCGAGTCGATTTCCTTTTTGCCTCCTATGCTGGACAAGATTGTCTCTACATTAGAAGTTTCCACCAAATTCTGGCAGCAAAACAAAGCCGAATTAAACGAAATCGGCTACTACACCAGCCCGATGCCGTGGTTTTATGTCGAATACTATCTTAACACTCTGCACCTCATCGCGCTGTGCTACCTCCTGCAACGCGAAGACCTGCTCCCGCGCCTGCTCGAAGTCATCCTTGCCAATGCAGAAGATGGGCTTGAGCCTGATTCGACCATTGAGGATTTCTTCTACTACCGCTTCAAAGACCGTCCCGACCCCGATTATGTCCAAATGAACGACCATGTCGTTTTGATTTCAGACGCCATCCGCGAAAAAGATAAGGCTAAAAAACTCGCCATTCTCAACGCCTACCTCAAAGATTGGTACCACGAAATGGTCGGCATGAGCGACCTTGAATACCAATCCCACCTCGACCCAGAACAGAACGGTTATTGCGGTTACTGGGCATTCGAAGCCGCCGCCATCGCTTATCTTGAC
>JVVZ01000090.1:0-1329 GCA_001062585.1 Neisseria meningitidis | reverse complement strand
ATCTGTACTGTCTGCGGCTTCGTCGCCTTGTCCTGATTTAAATTTAATCCACTAATAAGCAGACTGCTTTTTCAGACGACCTTTTGAGATTTACTTCAATGGGCGGATGCCGACGGCGTCGCGTACTTTGTCCAGCAGTTTGCGCGCTTCTTTGCGCGCTTTGGCGGCGCCTGCCTGCAGGATGTCTTCGATTTGCGAAGGGTTGGCGGTCAGCGCGTTGTAGCGTTCGCGCGGTTCTGCCAGCTCGGCGTTGATTTTGGCGGCCAAGAGTTTTTTGGCTTCGCCCCATGCCAAGCCTTCGGCAAGCATTTGTGTAAACTCTGCGGTTTCAGACGGCGTGGAGAAGGCTTTGTAGATTTCAAACAAAGGGCTTTCGTCTGGCTGTTTCGGCTCGCCCGGCTCTTTCATGTTGGTGATGATTTTGTTGACCGATTTTTGGGTTTTCTTGTCGTTTTCCCAAAGCGGAATGGTGTTGCCGTAGGATTTGGACATTTTACGTCCGTCCAAACCGACCAAGAGTTCGACGTTTTCGTCGATTTTCACTTCGGGCAGGGTGAAGACTTCTTTGAAGCGGTGGTTGAAGCGTCCGGCGATGTCGCGCGCCATTTCGACGTGTTGGATTTGGTCGCGGCCGACGGGCACTTCGTTGGCGTTGAACATCAGAATGTCGGCGGTCATCAGGATGGGGTAGCTGTACAGACCCATTTCTACGCCGTGGTCGGGGTCTTCCTGATTGTTTTCGACGTTTGCCTGCACGGCGGCTTTGTAGGCATGGGCGCGGTTCATCAGGCCTTTGGCGGTGATGCAGGTCAGAATCCAGTTCAATTCCATCACTTCGGGAATGTCGCTTTGACGGTAGAAGGTGGTGCGTTCGGGATCGAGTCCGCAGGCCAGCCAAGTGGCGGCAACGGCTTGGGTGGATTGGTGAATCATCTCCGGCTCGTGGCATTTGATGATGCCGTGGTAGTCGGCGAGGAAGAGGAAGGATTCGGTATCGGGGTTTTGCGCCGCGCGGACGGCAGGGCGGATGGCGCCGACGTAGTTGCCCAGATGCGGGATGCCGGTGGTGGTTACGCCTGTGAGGACGCGTTTCTTGCTCATGGGAATATCCTTAAATGGCTCAAGGTCGTCTGAAAATGAAATAGGGATGGATTATACCTGATTCCGATGCGTTTCAACTTTACGGAAATCGGCGGTTTCAGGCAGGAGTCTCAACACAACGGACGGGTAAAACCGTCAAGTCAGTTGCGTGAAATAATAATATAGTGGATTAACTTTAAATCAGGACAAGGCGACGAAGCCGTAGACAGTACAGATAGTACGGCAAGG
>JVVZ01000089.1:0-230 GCA_001062585.1 Neisseria meningitidis | reverse complement strand
TTTCCTTATCATAATTAAAATATGCTCCATAATTTACACTGATATTTCACAAAATTCTAAAATCGATTGCTCCAAAGCTGGCTTTTAGAAATTTTTCAGACGACCTTTGAGAAAGTTAGGTTTTCAATTCAACCTACGCCTGTTATGTAAACAACGCGGTGTTTCCTTGAAATATCAACATTCCTTTCTTAGGGGAAAGCTATCTAAACTAAACTTTCAGATAACCTTAA
>JVVZ01000088.1:0-560 GCA_001062585.1 Neisseria meningitidis | reverse complement strand
TTTGAGCTAAGGCGAGGCAACGCCGTACTGGTTTAAAGTTAATCCACTATATCTTTCTTTTTCAAAGCGCTGCGCCAGTGCGTATCCGCAACAGCCGCAGCGTTGACGCTCAAATTTACTCGTCGTCTTCTTCCAACGCTTCTTGTCCGCCTTTTTCGGCAAAATGACCCAACAACCAAAGCAGAGCGCCGCCACCGGTAATCCCTGCTTTAATCCACATTGCAGTATCTTCCCCCCAGTTATAAATCCATGCTAAAACTTTCGGCACAGCATTCATATAATTCAAACCGAACGCTAAAAGACCCAGGATAAACAAAGTGCTGCCAAATCTTTTCATGAAGATTCCTTTCGATGAAAATCAGAAGATTTATAAAGAAATATAAAAAAGATTACTTTCCGCGCAATATAGATGTAAAACGATATCATTATAGTCGAAACAAATTAAAAAATATATTTTCACGCAAAATACATGGTTGAGAGCAAGCACCTCATTCCTTATCAAAGAACATATAGTGGATTAACTTTAAACCAGTACGGCGTTGCCTCGCCTTAGCTCAAAG
>JVVZ01000087.1:0-1135 GCA_001062585.1 Neisseria meningitidis | reverse complement strand
TTTGAGCTAAGGCGAGGCAACGCCGTACTGGTTTAAAGTTAATCCACTATAGAATGTACGCAACCCATTCAGATCAATAGAACCCAATCATCTAAAAAGGTCGTCTGAAAACATGGTTTCGGAGAAACGGAATGTTTTCAGACGACCTTTTATATCGGCAAAAAAAAGGCGATACCTTTCAGTACCGCCAAAGCTGCTTTGGTGATGAAACCGGTTATTTCGAGGCGCAGCGGAAGCCTAGGTTGTGCAGGACGTATTTGGATTGCAGGCTGGTGCGTATGCCGTAGCGCAGGAAGGCGGCGTAATTCGATGGGTCGCTGGAGCCTACGGATGCGCCGCTGCAAAACATTTGCGTATCGGCATTGCCAGACGAGAGCAGGCTGCTGTTAAAGTCTTCCGTCCATTCCCAAATCAAGCCGTGCATATCGTAAATGCCCCAGTAGTTGGGTTTGCTTTTGCCGACATCGCGCAAGCCGTTTCTGCCGCCGTCTGCATACCAGTCAAGAATGGTACGGTTGTAGCCGGGTTCGGCAGAACCGTTTTTCTGTGTGGCGGAGGCAAGTCCGGCAAATTCCCATTGGTCTATGGTCGGCAGGCGTTTGCCTTGCGCAGTACAGTAGGCATTGGCGGCAAACCAAGATACGTTGGTTACCGGATGTTTCAGTTCGTTGGGTTTGGGCGCATAGCTGTTGCTGCCGGTTTTAACCCAGTGTTTGAGGTAGGCAGGTTCGGCTTGTTTGGAACTGACTTTGCCTTTTTGCCACTGCGGGTGTTTTTTGACAAACTCTGCAAATTCGGCATTGGTAACGGGGTACTTGTCGATTTGGAAAGGTTTGACTTTAATGAGGTTTGTTTCTTTCTTCAGATAGAGCGGGCGGTAGCTGCCGCCTTCAACTTTTGCCATTTCGGCCGCCGCTGCACTGCCGCTTGCGACAAGGGTAAAGAAGGCGAGGAGTGGTATGAGTTTCATAACGGGCTTTCTCATCTGAATACGGAGTATTAGGCTCTGATTATATAGCGAAACCGGATAAAAATCCTTAAAAGCCGTCTGATTATTGTGCTTTGGGCTTGTCGGTTCGTGCATATAGTGGATTAACTTTAAACCAGTACGGCGTTGCCTCGCCTTAGCTCAAAG
>JVVZ01000086.1:0-209 GCA_001062585.1 Neisseria meningitidis | reverse complement strand
AAGCCCAAAATAATTTGGGTGTGATATATGTTCAAGGGCAAGGCGTCCGTCAAGACTATGCTGAAGCGGTCAAGTGGTATCGCAAAGCAGCGGAACAGGGGGATGCATCAGCTCAATATAATTTGGGTGTGATATATGTTCAAGGGCAAGGAGTCCGTCAGGATGATACACAAGCAGAGCATTGGTTTCGCAAGGCAGCAGAACAAGGG
>JVVZ01000085.1:0-1851 GCA_001062585.1 Neisseria meningitidis | reverse complement strand
GTACTGTCTGCGGCTTCGTCGCCTTGTCCTGATTTTTGTTAATCCACTATAAAATGAATCGAGTCAAACAAAAGGTCGTCTGAAAAACAAAATGTTCAGACGACCTTTTTGTCTGCTCCGTTTTCAACATTCCACAACGCGGACGGAGACGGGGACGGCTTTTTTCTGGAGGGTGATGGCGAGTCCGGCAAGCGAGGTTTCTTTGTAGGTGGACTTCATGTCGCGCCCTGTCTGCAGCATGGTTTGGATGACTTCGTCGAGCGAGACTTTTTTGTCCGTGCCGTCTTCCAGCAGGGCGAGGGTGCCGAGTTTTAGGGCTTTTTCGGCGGCGATGCCGTTGCGTTCGATGCAGGGGATTTGCACCAATCCGCCGACGGGGTCGCAGGTCAGGCCCAAATGGTGTTCCATCGCCATTTCGGCGGCGTTTTCCACTTGTTTGGGCGTGCCGCCGATGACTTCGGCGTATGCACCCGCCGCCATCGAGCAGGCGACGCCGACTTCGCCTTGGCAGCCTACGTCTGCGCCGGAGATGGAGGCGTTGGTTTTGTAGAGGATGCCGATGGCGCCTGCGGTGAGCAGGAAATTTTCGACGCGCTCTTGTGTGGCGTGCGGGTTGAACTTGCGGAAGTAGTGCAGAACGGCGGGGATGATGCCGGCGGCACCGTTGGTTGGGGCGGTCACAACGCGTCCGCCGGCGGCGTTTTCTTCGTTGACTGCCATGGCGTAAACCATCGGCCAAAGTTGGGTGTTGACGATTTCGGTTTCGCGCAGGGCTTTGAGTTTGGCGGCAAGCTGCGGGGCGCGGCGGCGGACGTTCAAGCCGCCGGGTAGTTCGCCGTCCGCTGCCAGCCCGCGTTTGATGCAGCCTTCCATAACGTCGGCAACGCCGGCGACGCGGCGGCGGATTTCGGCTTCGCTGCAACCGACAAGCGCGGCTTCGTTTGCCAATACGGCTTCGGAAATGTCGAGCTGGTTCATGCGGCATTGGGCGAGCAGTTCGGCGCAGCTGGTGTAGGGGTAGGGGACTTGGCGCGTTTGTTCGGCTTGTTGGTCAAACTCTTGATCGGTAACGATAAAGCCGCCGCCGACGGAGTAGTAAATTTGTTCTTTGAGTTTGCCGCCGTCTTTGCCGTAGGCGGTGAAATTCAGCCCGTTCGGGTGTTTAGGCAACACTTGGTCGCCGCGTATGTTCAGGTCGCGGTCGGGGGTGAAGCTGATTTCGCGTCCGTTGAGGCGGAGGATGTGTTGCGTGCGGATGCGTTCGAGACGGTCGGGGATGTCGGCGAGGGGGATGTCGTGTGGCAGGCTGCCTTCCAAGCCGAGCAGAAGGGCGTCGAATGTGCCGTGTCCGCGCCCTGTCAGAGCCAGCGAGCCGTAAATGTCGATGACGATGCGTTCGGTTTGTACGTCCAGCCCTGATTGTTTGAGGTCGTCTGAAAAGGCGGCGGCGGCTTTCATAGGGCCGACGGTGTGGGAGCTGGAAGGGCCGATGCCGATTTTGAAAATGTCGAAAATGCTGATCATGATGTGTTTTCCCTGATGTTGGCTAGCGTGCTGATGTTGGCGCAAAAACCGGTCGAGTTGCGTGTCTGCTGTTGTTGGTTTGTCGGGTGTTTTAAGCGATTGAAAGTCTGCGTATTTTAGCCTTTTTTGTCGGACGGATGATGAACAATGCTGCCGTTGCGTACAAGGTCGTCTGAAAGATTCTTCTTCGGCTAATACCACGCACTCTTGCTGTCGCAAAAGTATACGGCATTATCCTGCTTTGCAGGGTGGGCGGATAGTGGGGAAGATGGTTTGTATAGTGGATTAAATTTAAACCAGTACGGCGTTGCCTCGCCTTAGCTCAAA
>JVVZ01000084.1:0-1541 GCA_001062585.1 Neisseria meningitidis | reverse complement strand
GCGGATGTAGAGGGCGAGGCTGCCGATTTGGGCGAAGACGGCGCCGAAGGCGAATAGGAAGGCGGCGACGGCGAATTGTTTGCTTTGGATGGAAAGCAGGTAGGCGCCCAACGTTACCAATGCGATGAAGAGCAGGGTGAAGAGGATGGTCAGAATGAGGAAGGTTCGGCGTTTGGTCATTGGTTTTGTTTGTTTCTTTTAGATTTCAGGTAGCCTTAACGGCAGATGGGGGAAGCTTGCTTCCGCTCACAGCCGCACATTGTGGCAGGCTTCGTACACTGGCAGCAGGCGGTGCAGGGTTTCGACTAGCCAGGTCGCGCTGCCAGCCGTTGCACCAGCGTTCGATATGCGGCGGGGCAAAGCCCGCGCCCAGTTGTGAGGCTACCTGTAAAACCAACGTGCGCCACACTTGCCACGCGGCTTTGTAGTCGGCCTTGCTTGGTTTGCGCTTCGGTTTCGGGCTGGTATTGGCGGATTTGGGCGAACTGGAAAAATGGGCGTTGGAATAGGTCGCAGCTTTGCGGGGTGAGCATGATGGTTTGGCGGGGCATGAAAAAGGGAGAGGCTACCTGAAAAATAGATTTTCAGGTAGCCTCAAACCGGTTTGGCATGCATCCGAAACGGAAAATTTGAGCGGTTACATACCTTGGGTTGGTGGCAGTGTTATTTCAACTTGGCTGCCAATTTGTCGAATTTTTGTTTGATGTCGGCCTTGAAGGCTTCCACTTTCTCTTTGCGCTCGGCTTTGCGCTGTTTTTTCCACGCTTCGTGTGCCTGACGTGCCACTTCTTCCTGCGCTTCTATTGCTGCCAATACGTCCTGTTGGGCAACGGCTGCATCTTGCCGGAGAATAACGGTTTTGAAACGGTGGAAGAAGGCATCCAATACAGCTTCGTCGGATTCTTGCGCCAAAATAATGATTGCAGTACTGCCGTTATCCAGTTTTTTGGCTGTATTTTCCAGCAACAACCCCTCTCCCAATGTTTGGGCAGTGCCTGCATCACTGCCGATGAGTGCGCCAGTAGCTCCACCCAACAGAACACCGATAGGACCGCCGAGAATGCCGACCAGTGAACCAATGAGGCCGCCCGTCCATGTGCCTTCGACCGTATTGGCGGTAAAGTCGGTGCTTTCTGCTGGGATAATCAGACCATTTTCCTTTTTAATCAAAACGGCTTGTGCCACCAAAGCATCTGTTGTCTGCGAGTAAGCTTTCAATTCAGAAAAGGCTTGATAAGCTTCGCTGGAGATGTTGAATAAGACAACGATGATGTTTTGTTTCATAAGTCTACTCCCGTGGGTTGAAAGATTTAAGAACATACAAGTTGTATGCGGTGTCAGTGTAAATTGCAAGGGGGGGGGGAGCAATGCGGCAAACAAAACTTTACCTATGTAAAGCCTGTAGAACCGGCAAACGGATAACGAACAATACCCAGCCTTAATGGGATTCGGTTTGTTGCTCACGCATGATTTGTGCGCGGGCTTTGTGGCGGATGTAGAGGGCGAGGCTGCCGATTTGGGCGAAGACGGCGCCGAAGGCG
>JVVZ01000083.1:0-6050 GCA_001062585.1 Neisseria meningitidis | reverse complement strand
CTTTGAGCTAAGGCGAGGCAACGCCGTACTGGTTTAAAGTTAATCCACTATAAGTTTCGTGTTAGATGGTTTTATTGGCCCGCTGCAAGGATACGCCATATTGTTTCGATACTTTTTCAAAATCGGCTGAGTCTTGTTGCGGGATGATGATAAAGGTGTAGTAGTCGCTTCCCGTGTCTGCACTATAAAGTACCGCCCCGGCGGCTTCAAATAAGGGATATACGGCCCTTGCCAGCTCATCGGGCAGATCTTCTTCGAGCTGCTGTTCGGTCCAATTCAGGACGACATTAAAACGTTGCGCCATTTCCGCGATGCAGTCAATAAAACCTTCCCCGTCTTTCCAATCAACGGAAAACAAATGTGCGTAGTCTTCGAGGTTATTGTGTAGGATGAAGCCTTCGGTTAAGAGGTTTTTAAATACGGCGGTTTCGTTATTTTCTTCCTGCGTGTTATTTTCCCCATCTTCATTTTCCTCTATTAGGTCTTGATGGATATTTTCGATAATGATGCCAACGGTTTCCGGCCGGTCGCGGTAAATGACATCCAGCCAATGCCGGAAAAGTGTTTCATGATTTTTTAATGGGCGGAACATTGTGTAAATAAACAAACAGATAAAAAATAAAGGGAACATCAGCCACATCAATAAACGCCACAAAACGGCAATGACGGGCAGAAAAGGCTTTGAGAAAAACAACAAAGTTTTAGAAATAAACAGTAACAGGATTAATGATAAAGCTACTATAGACGACAATATCAAACGGATGGTTTTCATCAGCGGAATAAAGGGCAGCAAGAGCAGTTTCAAAAGTTGATGGCGGGAATGGACCATAAATTCGGTTTATAGTGGATTAAATTTAAATCAGGACAAGGCGACGAAGTCTCAGACAGTACAGATAGTACGGCAAGGCGAGGCAAAGCCGTACTGGTTTAAAGTTAATCCACTATATTTCGATACAAGGACAATCTCAGGTCGTCTGAAATTTTTTCAGACGACCTTTTGCCTTTATGCCGTTAAAGTCTTTTGCGAATCCAAGACGAGAGTTTGGGCGCGCCGAACAGTAGGAAAATCCCGATAAGGAATTGGGCGGTGCTGGCGAATATACCGGCTTGGTTTTGCGTGCCGAGATTCGCCCAAATGGATGTCTGCGTGTCGGTAGAGATAGATTGTGTAAAACGATAAATAGAGAACAAGTAAATCAGTTCGGGTATGGCTTGGGAAAGAGTGTATATGCCGATCAAGACAATACCTGTCGTCATCCATGGAGCGGGGTGTTTTGGGGTTTCTTGTGCGGTTTGCAGATGTTCGGGCAGCAGGCGGTTGGCAATGGTGGCAGGGAAACACCATACAAGCAGCCATGCGGCCAAATAAAAGCCGTAGATGGATAGCGGCAACAGGAGTTGTGCGCTGTTATATTCGCTTCCAGACTGGGCAAATATGGTAACGATGCTGCTGAGCGTTTGTACGATACCGATTAAAACGATTAAACGGACGGCGACGATCAGGATTTGTTTGGGGGACATGAGTTTCTTTCGTGATGTGGTGGGCTGGGGTCGTCTGAAAAAGCATTTCGGGTTTTCAGACGACCTATCATCGATTTATAAGGCTTAGATTTTTTTAATAATTCCCGTAACGCTTACTCCACCTGAGGCTTTTGGCAATCGTGGGTTGCGGGTCGTTTTCGTGGCAGGCGGGAACGCAGGCATCATAACAGCTTTTGTTGGAGAGGTCGTCTGAAATTTTCAGACGACCTTTCAAGCATTGCCCCGTCAGAATTTGCCTGTAAAACCGACGGTAACCGCCCGTCCCGGTGCGGGGATGGGGACGTTGGACATCGGGTCGAGATAATAGCGGTTGGTCAAGTTGCTGACGCTGAAGTTCATGCTCAGGTTTTTGCCGAAGTTGTAGCGTCCGTAAGCATCCAATACTAGGGCGGAACGCCAGTGGTAGGGTCTGCCCGATGCCTGCATAATCCGCGCCAAGCCCTGACGCGCCAGTTCGTCCTGCTGGTCGGTATCGACGGTGCTGTGGTAGATACCGCGCATGCCCAGTTCCAGCCTGTTGTTGAAGCGGCGGGTGCCGACATCGAGGTTGAGCGAGTATTTCGGCTGCATGGTTTGATAGAAACGGGTGGCACCGAAGCCGCCGTCGATACATTCGGGGATACGGTTGTTATAGACGTCGTAGTTGAAGGCGGTCGATTTGTCACAGGTGCGCTGCTTTAAGCGGTAGTTTGCGCCGAACGAGGCAAACCATTTGCCGCTGTCGATACGGCTTTGCAGCTCGATGCCGCTGGTTTGTTTCTTGTCGTATTGGGTCAGGTTTTTGTTTTCGGTAATGTCGATGGCGTTTTTGATGGTGTTGCTGTAGTAGGTCAGGCGGATATTGCCGTGTTTCAGCCGTTGCCAGTAGGGGGCGAAATTGAAGGAATAGCCTGCCTCCCAGTTGGTGCTGCGTTCGGGCTTCAGGTTGAATTCGGTATTGTAGGCTTCCAGCAGGTTGACGTTGGTGGTGGTTGCTTCGTAAATGCTGGGGAAGCGGGTCGCCTGCGCGAAGCGGGCGAACAGGCGGCTGTTGTCGGTCAAATCGTAGCTGACGGCGATGACGGGCGACCATGCGCCGGCCTTCAGGTGTTTGGGCATGGGCCATACTTCGTCTTCGTTGGCAGGTTTTTTATAGAGGCGGTGGCCGCCGGTACTGCCCATCGTAGTCGCCCGCTCTTTTTTTTGCAGATAGGGTGTTTGAACATCATCTATTGCAGCATTAGTTAAATATTTGAAATAGCTGCCTTGCAATCCCTGCGGATTGTTTACTTTTTCATTAAATTGCCCTTGCGCGAAAACCGGCCCTTGATATTTGCCGTCGATATAGGGCGTATAGACTTCTTTCTGCCGGTAAACGGCTTCGTCGTGGTTGAAGGACGGGTTATCTACCTGTGGATTGTCGCCGTTTGCGTTGGCATAGATGACTTCGCCGGTCTGCCTTTCTCCGTTAATCGAATATCCTTTATCGTTATAGTCATAACCGTATTTGTTGCGGAATTCGTTTATCAGACGATTTGACTCGTCAACATCTTCGGTTCTCAGGATTTTCCGCACATCGTCCGCTTCTTCTTTATTCGCAATCAGTTCGTAATAGGGGATATAGCTGCCGAGGATATATCCGTCCGAGCTTTTCCCTCCTTGCAAATCGACGGAATAAAACGGATCTTTCCTTGCCCGCCTTGCTTTTTCCAAGGCATCGTCGTAAGCCCAGAATTTGTCGTAGCGTATGCCTGCCTGAATGTTCAGGCGGTCGGTTGCCTGCCAGTCGAAGGCGACCCCCGCGCCCCATTCGTGGCGGCGTCCCGCCCTCGGACCGGCAACGGCAGTGGCGACTGTGGCGGCACCGATGATGTCGAAGATATCTTTGTCGTTGTTGGTGATTCGGTTGGATTCGTCCAGTTTCTCATATTGGACGTTGGCGGAGAGGGTCATGGCGAGCTTGTCAGTCAGGCGCATGCGGTTGCTGATGTCGGCGCCGGTACGGGTGGCGCGGGTACGCTGTTCTACGCCTGATTTGACGCGGTATGCGCCGGGAACAGGAGGCGGATCTTTCGGCTCCTCGGCAGGAACCAACCCTTCGGAAACCAGCTCGCGGCAGCCTATGCCTTCGCTGATGTGCCTGCCGATAAATTCGTTGGGAATTTTATTGTGGACAAAGCAGTTCGCCCACTTGTTGTATTCCTGATCGCCGTAGGTAACGGCCAAATCCGGCCCGCCGCTTTGATGGCGGGAACCGGTGGTTTGGGTGCGCCAGATATTGGCCTGCAAGTCTATCCAGCGGCTGCCTTCGGGCTTCCATTCGTAGCCGATTTTATGGCTTTTGGTGTCAATGGTGGAGTTGAGCGTTTGCGCAGGTATGACCAGCGGCGGCCTGCCGGTGAAGTTGAACTCGTTGCTGAAGCCCAGCAGTATGGCGTTGTAAAAGGGGTTGTTTTCGCCGAAACGGACGCGGGTGCGCATATGGCCGAGGCTGATTTTCTGATTGTTGGGCAGATACCAGTTGGTTTTCAGCAACAGGCTTTTGCTCGCCACGTTGCTGTTGAACACTTCTTCGCCGGGACGGTAGAGCTTCGCCATGTTCGGTATCATGGTCGCCCCCGTATTGCCGAAATCCGCATTGTCCGGGTCGTATTCCGGATTGTTCAGATAGCCGCCCGCCCCGCGTTTGCCGCTGAAGTAATTGCCTTTTTTGCGGTCGCTGTAAGCAATCAGGCCGTCTGAAACATCGGTTTTAAACGCCACCGAAACCATGCCCGAACGGTCGTCTTTGAAATTGCCGATTTTGCTGCTGCGGCTGCGCGGCGGGTTTTTCTCTTGGAAATCGAGTGCCTGATAAGGTTCCAACGTTCCGGCGACTGCGCCCGCCGCCCCATCTGCCGTCGGCCTGCCTAGAATGGTGCGGTAGTCCTCAACACCGAGGTATTGCAAATTGTCAACGCGGGGCTTTGCCGTATTGCCCGAAAAACTGCCTTTTATCTGAATACCCCATTTTTTCCCCTCTGGAACAATGTCTTCGGGTTCGATGGTTTGAATGGCGACCGAACCGCCTACTCCCGATTTGACACCTCGAGTCATCGACGGCCCTTTTTCTACTGCAATACTGCGGAACAGGGCGGGATCGACATAGTTTCTGTCGGCAACGCCGTAATTGTTCATCCATACGTCGACGGTCTGTTCCGTTCCGTCAATGGTGACGGGGATACGGCCTTTTCCGGCGATGCCGCGGATGCTGGGTGTAATCGCGCTACCTGCATTGCGCGTATTCATGTTGTACACGCCGTTAAGCCCCTTGAGGATGTCGCCGGCGGCGTCAGGGCGGTAGCGTTCGAGGTATTCTTTGCCGAGATAGGCGTTGGAGACGTTTTTGCTGTATTGCTGCGCTTCGCCTTTTTGGTCTTTGGTCAGGCGTTTGCCGTGGACTTCGATAGTGTCGAGGACGGCAGTTTCGGAGGTAACTACATCTGCTGCCCACAGGTGCGGGCTATGCCACAAAATACTGAGGCAGGCGACGATGGTTTTGAAGGGGTAGTTTCTCATGTGATGACTCCTCGTATTGTCTTTATAACAGGCGCTCCGTCGGGTGCGGACGGTAATCAATACTTCAAGGAGTGGTTTGTAGAATGTGTTTTATGTTTTTATGATG
This sequence comes from Neisseria meningitidis, assembly GCA_001062585.1. Taxonomy (GTDB): domain Bacteria; phylum Pseudomonadota; class Gammaproteobacteria; order Burkholderiales; family Neisseriaceae; genus Neisseria; species Neisseria meningitidis_D. The sequence goes on along the minus strand of JVVZ01000083.1, from coordinate 865 downwards.
GGGATTTTTGGGTAAGGATATTTGTTGTTTTTTGGATATTATAAGTTTTTGAAAAAATTTTATAAGTTTTGTTCCTTTGATGGTGCGTTTTACGGATAAACGGGATGGGAAACGTCGTCTGAAAACGGAGTTGTAGGTTTTCAGACGACGTTTTGTTGTTCACAGAGCTTCGATTTTTTTCAACAATTCCCGCAAAGCCTGCCCCCTGTGGCTTTCGGCGTTTTTGATTTCGGGGTCAAGCTCGGCGGCGGTGCAGTTGTGTTTGGGCAGGTAGAAATGCGGGTCGTAGCCGAAGCCGTTGGTTCCTGCGGCTTCTGCCTGCCATTGTCCGCGCCAGATGCCTTCGGCGATGATGGGTTGCGGGTCGTTTTCGTGGCGGACGAGGACGAGGACGCAGACGTAGTAGCAGCTTTTGTCGGCTTTGTCGGCGAGGTCGTCTGAAAGGCGTTTGTTGTTGGCGGCATCGGATTTAGGATTGGCTCCGGCATAGCGGGCGGAGAGGACGCCGGGTGCGCCGTTTAATGCGGCGGCGCAGATGCCGGAGTCATCGGCGAGCGCGGGCAGGCCGCTGTGGCGTGCGGCGTGGCGGGCTTTGGCGAGCGCGTTTTCGACGAAGGTGTGGTACGGCTCGGGGCATTCGGGCGTGTCGAACTGCGATTGCGGCAGGACTTCGATGTTCAAATCGGCGAAGAGGCGGGAAAATTCTTTGAGTTTGCCTGCGTTGCCGCTGGCGAGGACGATTTTGTCGAACATGGGTTTTCCTTAATGGGGTTCGGTTTGTTGCGAGCGCATGATTTGTGCGCGGGCTTTATGGCGGATGTAGAGGGCGAGGCTGCCGATTTGGGCGAAGACGGCGCCGAAGGCG
>JVVZ01000082.1:0-6899 GCA_001062585.1 Neisseria meningitidis | reverse complement strand
GCGGATGTAGAGGGCGAGGCTGCCGATTTGGGCGAAGACGGCGCCGAAGGCGAACAGGAAGGCGGCGACGGCGAACTGTTTGCTTTGGATGGAAAGCAGGTAGCCGCCGAGCATGATGAGTGCGATGAAAATCAGGGTGAACAGGGCGGTCAGCAGGAGGTAGGTTTTTTGTCGGTTCATGATTGGGGACGTTTTTGATAAAGGGCGGACGTGGGGTTTAGGTTGTCCGTTTGTTGTTAGATAGGGATGGCGTTGGTTTGGGAATGGGGGAAGGGTTTGTGGGTTGATGAGGTCGTCTGAAAACTTGGCAATCGGGTTTCAGACGACCTTTGGTGTTTATACGAGCTGTTCGCCCCAGTGTAATTTTTGGCGCAGGGTTCGGAAGTATTGGTAGTCGGTGGGGTGGAGGATGCGCAGGGGGTTGTGGTAGCGGCGGATGATGATGCGGTCGAGGTTTTGTACGTCGATGAAGGATTGTCCGTCGAAATGGACGCGGGCGTCGCCGCTTTGGGTAACGAGGATTTCGATTTCGGAGGTGTCGGGGATGGCGATGGGGCGGTTGGTCATGGATTGGGGGCAGATGGGCACGAGGGTGAAGGCGTGTAATCCTGCCTGCATGATGGGGCCACCTGCGGCAAGGGAGTAGGCGGTGGAGCCGGTGGGGGTGGAGACGATGAGACCGTCGGACCGTTGGGTATAGACGAATTCTTGGTTGATGAAGACTTCGAACTCGATCATTTGTCCGGCGCCGCCGCGTGAGATGACGGCATCGTTGAGGGCGAGGGCGCGGTGGATGGTTTCGCCGTCGCGGACGAGTGTGGCTTCGATGAGGATGCGCTCTTCGGGCAGGTATTTGCCTTCTAGGACGAGCTGCAGCTCTTCGGTCATGTTTTCGCGGGGAATTTGGGTGAGGAAGCCTAAATGCCCCTGGTTGATGCCGATAACGGGTACGGTACGGGGGGCGATTTCGCGGGCGACGGAGAGGAATGTGCCGTCGCCGCCGAGGACGATGACGAGGTCGCAGTGTTTGCCCAAGTCGGATTTGCTGACGATGTGGCAGCCGACGGTGTCTTGAACGTAGATGCAGCGTTCTTCTATGCCGATTTCGTCCAGATAGACGGTAAAGCCGTGTCCCTGCAGGAATTGGATGAGGGTGTGGGCGGTGTTTTGGATTTCGGGGGTATTGGGGCGGGTTACGATACCGATGTTGTGAAACGGGCTGTTCATAGGCATAGGGTCGTCTGAAAGTTAGTCTATCCAGATGTCGCGTTCGAGCCGGTCGAGGCGTTCATTAAGGCGGGCAACGTCGTCGCGCAGTTTGTCCACTTCTTCCATCCAGGCGGACAGGGTGGCGGCGTCGATAACGGGGGATTCGGGTTCGCGGGAAAAGTCGCTGATTTGCTCGGCTATGCTTTGTCCGATTTTTTTGACGGTTTGTCCGATGTTTGCGGCGCGTCCGCTGATGCTGCTTGCGAGTGAGTCGCCGAAGATGCGGGCGAGGTCGTCTGAAGCGTAGTAGCGCAGGCTGCCGAGTATGGGCAGGACGGTCATGCCGAGCATGAGGTCGCCTTCGAGGCTGATGTCGCCGACGCCGGGTTCTTGTCCGGTCAGGATTTTGCGGATGGCGCTTTGGTGGAAGGTGATGAGGGTGTCGGCGGGTTGGTCGGCGGTTTCGAGGAAGCCGTCGTGATTGATGCGTCCGGTCAGTCCGAATCCGGCGAGGTTGAGGCTCAGGGTTTTGCCTGACAGGCGGGACAGGTCTTGTCGGTGTTCCGGATTTTGCTGTATCAGGTGGTTGATAACGGGAAATAGGGCGGACATAGGGTGTTCTCGATACTTTCGGGCTTGGGGTTGTATAGTGTGTAAACTTGATTTGTGCGGCGATGCTTCGCCTTATCCTAATTTTGTTGACTCACTATGTTAAGTAAGACTGTGTTTTTTGGTTTTGGTTTTGCCGCTGCCGAAAGGTCGTCTGAAACGGTCGCGGAGCCGTAATTTTACAGGCTTAAGCCGTCGGCGGAAACGGTATTTACAATTTTGCCGCTGCTGGTGTCGTCGGGTGAGAAATCGGGCGGCGGAAGTCCGAGTTTGGCGGCTTCGGCGGTATAAAAATCGCGGCGGGTCGGGTGGCGCGGTTCGACGATGTTGCGGATGCGCCTGCCGTTTGGATGGAGGGTCGTCTGAAACAGGGTTTCGACGGCGATGTCGCGGTGGACGATATTGACGAGCCGGTTGCCGCCCGGGATGTTTTGCTTTTGAACGAGGCGGCTGACGGGATGGCGTTCGGCGCAATAAAGCCCGCCCAGCCGCAGGATGTCGATGTTCGGAACGCCGCTGTCGAGCAGGTATTGCTCGGCGGCGATGATTTGGCGGGCGGACTCGGTTTGCGGGTCGGGTGTGGCGGTTTCGTCGCATTCGCGCGCTTTATCGCCGTAAACGCTGGTGCTGCCGGTGAAAATCAGATGTTGCACGTTGCACGCTCGGGCAAGTTCTGCCCATTGTTTGACGGTATCGGCGTAATGCGTCAGCGAGGATGGCGGCAAGAGGCAGAACCAAACGGGTTTGTCGGCGTGGTGCCGCCAAAAGCTTGTATCGCGGGTAAGGTTTGCGCTTTGAAACACGCTGTCTTGATTGAGGTCGAGGGTGTCGAGGTGTATGGGCAGATTAATATCGTCCGAGGTCAGGCTGCGTTTGATGGCGGCAACGCGGCTGCCGTGTTCGTAGAGTTTCTGCGCCAAAGGACGGCCGAGATAGCCTAAGCCTAAGATGGATGCGTCGGGGGAGGTGGAAGGAGGGTTATGTATCATGTTTATAGATGAATGCCGTCTGAAAATCAGCTCAGACGGCATGAAGATTATGACTGCGTACCGCCTATTTTCCGGTCGTATTCCTCACGGTGTTTCGGCAAGAGATAGGGGCGCAGGAGGCTTAAGGTACGACGGATGCCGCGTGCTTTGGAGTCTTCGGTCAGCTTGGTGCGTCCGCGCAGGGAGCTGTCGAAGTCGAACCAGTATTTCGTGACCATCCACATATTGACGGCGAGGTCGTTCATGGCGGTTTGGTCGGCTTGGATGATGTTCAAGCCATTGAGCTGGGTGAGCAGGTTGACCAAGAGCGGGGAGACTTTGGCTTGGGTGAAGGTGTTGTGCTCGCCCAAAAGTTCGGCACTGCGCGCAAGCAGGGTGTTTACGTCGCTAAACAGGAAGCGGTATTCCCACATGACGTCGTAAATGCCCGCCATATAGTTGATGGAGTCTTCCACATCAGAGGGCAACACGGCTTCATTCAGGTATGCCAGCAGGGCTTCGCTGTAACGTTTGAACAGTTGGACGATGATTTCGTCTTTGTTGCGGAAGTGGTAATAGAGATTGCCCGGACTGATGCCCAAATGCGCCGCAATATGGTTGGTGCTGATGTTGCGCTCGCCTTCCTCGTTGAAGAGCGCAAGGCTGGCGTCGATGATGCGGGTGTAAGTATTGGTTTTTGCAATGCGGGTCACGGGCATACTCCTTGGATTTACAGGCTGTACGAAGCGGGCAGCCAATTGGGTTCGGCGTGTAATTCTACCTGAAATCGAGTAAATACTGTATCGCAGACATGTTGCGCCAATTTCCGGACGTCGTCTGAAGAAGCATTGTTTTTGTTCACCAAAACCAAAGCCTGCCTGTCGTGTACCGCTGCGCCGCCGATTTGGAAGCCTTTCAGACGACATTGGTCGATCAGCCAGCCTGCCGCAAGCTTGACCGAACCGTCGGGCTGCGGATAGCGCGGCATATCGGGATGCTGCTGCAACAGGGAAGCGGCTTTTTCCGCGCTGACGACGGGGTTTTTAAAGAAACTGCCGACATTACCAAGTACGTTAGGATTAGGCAGTTTACTGTTGCGGATTGCACACACTGCATCGGAAACGTCTTTCGCCGTCGGCATTCTGCCCGCGCTCCGTTCGGCGACGGCGGCTGCCAAATCGCCATAACCCAAATTCGGCTCAAACCGCTCTTTCAGGGCGAACACGACCGAAACAATCACATAACGCCCTTTGCCTTCCTGCTTGAACAGGCTTTCGCGGTAGGCGAAGCGGCAATCGGCATTGGCAAGCTCAACAAAGGTTTCCGTATCCAAATCGAAGCAGCGCACGCTGTGAATCACGTCTTTAGCTTCCACACCGTATGCACCGATGTTCTGCACGGGCGACGCGCCGACCGTGCCCGGAATCAGGCTCAGGTTTTCCAGGCCGTTCAAGCCCAGCGCGACAGTGTGCAGGACAAAGTCGTGCCAGATTTCGCCCGCCTGCGCTTCGATGTAAACGAGGCCGTCTGAACGCGCAATCTCGCGTATGCCTTTGTTTTCCATATGGACGACCAGTCCGGCGTAATCCTGCATCAAAAGGATGTTGCTGCCGCCGCCCAGCCATAAAACGGTATCGCGGTCGAACTCGGGCAATCGGACGATGTCGCGCAACTCGTCAGCGTGTTCGAGCGCGATAAAGGCTTGGGCTTGGGCGCGAAGACCGAAGGTGTTGTAGGGGGTGAGGTCGGTTTGGTATTGGATGGGTTGCATGATGATTTGTGATTTTGTGGATTCAGGTCGTCTGAAAACTAACTATTTAACAATTACGATAGGTAATGGGGTTTTGGGGCGCTTTATAGTTTTCTTGGGAAGAATAGGTCAGCTTATTCACGATTTCTTTATAAATGTCGGAGTCATCTGGTAACGGCTTGCCTTCAAACATCCAACGGCCTTGAATAATATCGTCGGCAGAAATCCATCTTTCGATTTCATACACTGCCAATGTCCAGCCGCGATAGACTGCAACTGCATATTTTGCTTTTTCACGTCGGCTTCCGATTTTCCAATATTTCCGTGTGCGTTCGTAAATTTCCTTATCCCTATTGGTTTCAGGAATATTCCCGGATCTAATACCTTTTTTCAGTTTCTCGTATTCGTTATTAATCGTAATTAAAACAATGGGTTTATCAGTTTTTAATTCTTGAGCATCATACTTTCGTTTTAATTCCGACAAACTCATTAATCCTACTTCTGAAGAATGCGTGCCCCCTTGAATATTAGTCAGCGGCTGCTGGCTCGGCTTGACTAGGGAGAGTAGGTCTATTGCCATCGCTTCATATTCAAAAGCCTGTTTGTCTGTTTGGATGTTGTGCCGCAGAATGTAATACACGGGCTGGTTTCCGCTTTTATGTATTTCCCTAATCAAGGCAATTTTATCACTTGGCGTTTCTGTTTCTTGTAATGAACCTAGGGCATGATGGAAAACGCGATTGCCCACGCCTTTACCTACATAGAAAATATTGCCGTCTCTAGGGTCAATCAAGCAATAAACATAGTAAGCAAGTTTTTCTATAATAGAAGTTGAAAACATTTTTTCCCCTTAAAAGTGAATAAGTCGTAAATGAAATATCAATGGAGGTCGTCTGAAAGAAATTTCAGACGACCTTATGCGTTCTGACCATCTCCCTGCTGCACAATTCCAAACACCACACCAAGGCGACGGCTGCGATGGTGAGCGAGGCAATCAATGCCGTCCAGAAGCCGTAAATGCCCATATCGAAACGGTAGGCGAGCAGATAGCCCGGCAGCAGGCCGCAGCCCCAGAAGGCGGCGGCGTGGATGAACATCGGTACTTTGGTGATCTTATAGCCGCGCAGGGCGTAGGACGCGATGCATTGGGTGAAATCTGCCGGTTGGAACAAGCCGGCGAACAGCAGGACGGTGGCGGCGATGCTTAAAACCGCCGGATCATTGTTATACATCTTTGCCAGCGGGGAACGGAATAATACCAAGGAAAGCACGGTAATCACGGCGAGCGCCCAGCCCGACACCAGCGATACGCCCGAAATATAACGCGCCCGCGAAAATTCGCGCCGCCCCAGAGAAAAACCGATGCGCACCGTCCCTGCCGAGCCGACGCTTTGCGGAATCATATAGAGAATCCCCGACAAACTGATGCCGACCTGCTGCGCTGCCACATAAGCCTCGCCGAAAGGCGCAATCAAAAATACGATAAACGAAAACGCGCTGGCTTCCAAAAAATAAGACAGCCCGATGGGCGCGCCGATTTTCCAAATCTGTTTGAACACCGCCCAATCCGGTTTGCCGAATTTTGCCGTCAGTCCGAATGGGCGGAAGAATTTTTCCTTAGCGATATAAATCCACAACGCCAGCGCGCTGAACCAGAACACCGCCATCGTTGCCAACCCGCAGCCCGCGCCGCCCAAAGCGGGCATACCGAATTTGCCGTAAACAAAAATATAGTTCAGCGGCACGTTCAACACAAACGCCGCGAAGCTGACCAACATAATCAGGCGCGGGCGGTTCAGGCTGGAAGCGTAGGCGTGTAAGGCGCGGTGCACCATTGCCGCCGGCATCGCCAGACTGGTGAACAACATATACTGCGCCATCGTGCCTTCCACATAATCGCTCAAGGTCAGCCAGTTGCGGAACGGCGTAATCGCCGTCCACATCAATACCATGCCGAAAATCCCCAAAAACAGCCCGAACCAAATCCCCTGCCGCCCCGTTTCGCCTACTTCGTCGGTTTTACCCGCGCCGTAAAGCTGGGCAATCAGCGAGTTCAGCGCCGCCATAATGCCCATAAACGTAATATAAACCGTGGCAAACGCGCTGCTGCCCAACGCCACCGCCGCCAAGTCCTCCGTACTCGCATCACCCGCCATCACGGTATCGACGAAACCGATGCCCACCTGCGCGACCTGCGCCAGCAGCATGGGCAGGGCAAGGGCGGTCAGCAGGCGGACTTCTTTCAGGAAGACGGAAAAGGAAAAGCGGTTGAGGTCGAGCAGCATAAGTGTTTGTAGGACTTTAAAAAAAGCGGAAATATAGTGGATTAACTTTAAACCGGTACGGCGTTGCCTCGCCTTAGC
>JVVZ01000081.1:0-31953 GCA_001062585.1 Neisseria meningitidis | reverse complement strand
GATACGGAATTGCCGCACATTCTTACTTGGGCGGTTTTGGTCAGCGGCCGTCCGCTGCCGTCGCGGTCGTAAATGTAGCTGTCGGGAAAACCTTGGGCTTTGTACAGCTCTTTGGGTTCGAGCATCCGCAGCGTGATGTCGGTAATGTAGTAGGGTTCGCCGCCGATATGCAGCGTTACCGTTTTCAGACGGCCTTCCGTGTCAAGGCCGTCTGAAAAGCCTTCGCCGTAACGGATCAAAAAATCGGCTACGCGCAGGGCGCGTTCTTTTGCGCTGCCGAGTTCGCACACGGCCAACGAGGTTTTGCCGCCTCCGCCGTCGCTCATGACCGTGCCGACAGGTTCGGAAATGTCGCTGCCTGTGCTTGCGCCGAACTGCCGGATCAAGCAGGCGGAAATAAGCTGCTGCTGGCTGCCGCTGTTGGTAATGGTGGTCAGCGGTTCGGCCGCATCGCGCCCGAAGGTACTGTTGAATCCGTCGTTGGCCTGCATCAGGTAGGCGCAGGCAAGGGCGTGGCCGCCGTTGCCGGAGGCCGTTACCGTGCCGACGGGCTGTGTGATGTCGCGGCTGCCGATACCCCGCCGCCTGCTTGCGCCGCTGCCTTCGCCGTGCGCGGCATTGATTAATACGGCTGCGCGGGTGCCGGTAACAAAGGGCTGCGGGTTGTCCAGCACAAACTTTTTAATGCCTTTGGCGATGCGTTTCAGGGTGTTTTCGGCCAGCGGTTTGGGACGGTCGAACACGGATTTTCCGGCCAGCGTCCAATCGATGCACCCGGCCGCGCTGCGCCATTTCTTTTGGCCTTTGGCAGGCCGTCTGAAATGGGTGGGTTCCGGCCATACAATCGGCAGCCCGTCGCGCCGTGCCACCATGAACAGCCGCTCACGGGTGGTGGGTGCGCCGTAGTCGGCCGCACACAAGATGCGCCATTCGACGGCATAGCCCAGTTTTTCCAATTCGTGCACGAACTTTTGCCAGCGCTCTCCCGTGCGTTTGGGATCGGGCACGAGATATTGCTGCCGCACGGGAACGCACTCTCCGGCGGCCGCGATTGTGCCGTCGGTTTTGATCACGCGGCCGGAGGCTTTGTCGCGCTTGGCCACCAGCCGCCCCCAACGGGTAATCTGCTTCACGTTTTCCAGCGTGATCACTTCCGGCCGCACCTGCGCCGCCCAGCGTTTGCCGACCCAGCTTAACGAACGGACGGCATTGCTGCGCGGCTGCCCGCCCGCCGCCTGACTGTGGTGCGTACAGTCGGGGCTGAGGTGCAGCAGCCCGACCGGGCGGCCGCCGCAGGCTTGAGCCGGATCGACATCAAACACGTCGGTCTGGAAATGGCGCGTTTGCGGATGGTTGGCGGTGTGCATGGATATGGCCTGCGCGTCGTGGTTGACGGCAATATCGACATACAGCCCGGTAGCCTGCTCGATGCCGCAGGATGCGCCGCCGCCACCGGCGAACAGATCGCAAATGAGCTTGCCGCGCAGGTCTAGGGTAAATTGCTTGGGCATCCGCATGGCCGGCTGTCTCCTTTCATTGCATTGCTTTGAGTCATGTTGTTGGGGTCGTTTGCGGGAGGGGGCGGAATCCTACGCTAAGGCTTTGGCCAGCGATATTCTCCGGTGAGATTGATGTGTTCCCATCCGAGCGGCGAAACATGGGCCAAGAGATCGGGCGATAGCAGCTTTCCATCGCGTTTCTGGTTTGCAACGACCTCGCCGAGCTTCATGGTGTTCCAGAAGATGATGATGGCGGCGAGCAGATTCATGCCGGCGATGCGGTAATGCTGGCCTTCGGCGGAACGGTCGCGGATTTCACCGCGGCGGTGGAAGCTGATTGCCCGCTTCAGCGCATGATGAGCTTCGCCTTTGTTGAGCCCGATCTGGGCACGCCGTTGGAGTTCGGCATCCAGAATCCAGTCGATCATGAACAGGGTGCGCTCGACGCGACCGACTTCCCGCAGGGCTGTCGCGAGCTCGTTCTGCCGCGGATAGGAGGCGAGTTTCCGCAGAATCTGGCTTGGCGCGACGGTCCCGGCAGCAATGGTGGCGGCGATGCGCAGGATGTCGGGCCAATTGCGCTCGATCATGGCTTGGTTGACCTTTCCGCCGATCAACGCTCGCAGGTGCGCCGGGGCGGCCGACGGATTGAACGCGTAGAGCCGTTTGGATGGCAGGTCGCGGATGCGCGGAGCGAACCGGTAGCCGAGAATGGCACATGCGGCAAAGACGTGATCGGTGAAGCCGCCCGTGTCGGTGAACTGCTCGCGGATATGGCGTCCAGCATCGTTCATCAGCAGGCCATCGAGGATGTAAGGCGCTTCGCTTGCCGTTGCAGGAATCACCTGGGTTGCGAACGGCGCATATTGGTCGGAGACGTGGCTATAGGCTTTCAGGCCCGGGGTATTGCCATATTTCGCGTTGACCAGGTTCATGGCCTCACCTTGCTCTGTAGCGACGAAGAACTGTCCGTCGCTCGAAGCCGACGTGCCCATGCCCCAGAACCGGGCCATGGGTAACGCTGCCTGTGCCTCGACCACCATGGCCAGCGCCCGGTCATAGGCTTCGCCCTCGACATGCCACCGTCCAATGCGGATCAATTCCCAGAAGGTGTGGGTGTTTGTCGCATCCGCCATTTTGCGCAAGCCGAGGTTGATCCCTTCCGCCAAGATAACGTTCATTAGCCCGATCCGGTCAGCGCAGGGTGCTCCTGTGCGCAGATGGGTGAACGCTTCGGTGAAGCCGGTCGCCGCATCCACCTCCAGCAGGAGATCGGTGATGCGCGTGGGCGGGATCTGCTTGTAGAGATCGAGCACCAGATCTTCGGCGCCTGTCGGCGCGGCGGCTTCGAGTTTCTCGATATGCAGAACGCCGTTTTCAATCGACCCGCCCGGGATCGTGCCTGCGCGAGCGGCACGGCCAAGCTCGCGCAACCGCATGTCGAGGCGAGCTTGCCGGTCTGCCAGCCATTCCTCCGGCCGCAATGGCACAGCGAGACGACCGCCTTCCGCGATGGATTGTGCCGGAACGAGTGCGTGTTTCAGATCGCCATAGCGCCGGGACCTAGTAAGCCAGACATCTCCGGAGCGGAACGCATCGCGCAGATGGAACAGCACCGCGATCTCCCATAGGCGAGCGTCGCCAGCCCTCTGGGCCCGAAGGTGGCGATGCCATTTCGAGCTGGGCCGCAAGAAGCTGGTCATCGCGGCATCGTTCAAACCGGTACGAAGGGCCGTCACCGCTTCCAGAAGCGGCAGTGCAACGGGCGCAGCTCGCAGATCGAGCAGGCGCAACATGCGTGGAGCGTATCGGCGGAAGCGGTGATAACCGTCGAGCACATGATTGAGCGGATCGTCGGCCATGGTGGCGGTCAGCCTGGTTGCCATTGCAACAAGGGTTTTTAAGCCGTCCCACCCTGACCCACTCGCGATGACATCGCCCAGCGGCTGGCCATCATCCTGTGCATCGACCAGGGCGCCCCCGATCTCGGCGAAGGATTTCAGGGTGTCACGCACCACCCCCGCTTCGTCTGCGACCTTTGCATGGCAAATACGCTCCGAAGCACGGTAGAGACGGCCGACGATCCGGTCGTGGGTTTCGACCACTGCGTCGGCCAACATCGCCTGCCATTCCGAGACGCAAACAGCCAAGATCGCAAGCCGCCTGTCCTCCGGGAGATCGCGCATGCCGTCGGCATAATACCGTTCACCCTGCCTGCGCAGACGAGTCACCCGATGGGCAGGAACGCCGGCAAGCAGATCCTCGGGGAGATCGATGCGTTGCAGATATTCGAGCCGGTCGAGCAGCCGGTTGGCCGACGAAGAGTTCGAGCCAGGCTCGAACTGGCGCAGCCACACAAAACGGGTCACCCGATCATCAGCCGTCTCCTCGAGCAATGCCAGCAACTGTTCTCGGATCGACATAGGCAGCCGACTGGCGATCCTCGTCTCGATGCGTCGCTCGGCATCGACGAGAGCCGCGGCACAAAGCCGCTCGATCGTGGATGTCGCGGGAAGGACAGTGCGGGTGCGTCGGCACTCGGCTACGAAGCGACGGGCGATATCCTCGTTCGACACCGCCATCTCGGCTTCTCGGAACAACCATTCCTTCAGCTCGCTCGCACCACGTCCGGAGAAGGTGCGGAAGCCGTAGAGCCCCCGTAACTCGGCAAGATGCTCGTGCCGTGTTTCCTCGCGGGCAGCATAGTCTACGAGATCGTCGGCACCCAGGCCAAGCTGCGCTCCGATAAATTCGATGACCTCTGCAGGGATCAGTTCGCCTGGAGCCAGCACCCGGCCGGGATAGCGCAGGACACACAATTGCAGGGCGAAGCCGAACCTGTTGTGAGCGCGCCGACGCAGCCTGATATGCCCAAGGTCTTCATCACTCAGCGTATAGTGCTTGAGCAAATCCGTCTGTGAAGTCGGCAAGCGCAACAGCGCGTCTTTCTGCCGATCGGTTAGAGTGACGCGACGCGGCATACATGTTCCTTTTTCAAAATCTGATAGCGTTCAAGACGCTTTGTTTATGAAGCTGGTTGAGATACATTTCCAGAGGTCAATGCAATCGTGGCCGAAGCGCCGCCTCAAACCAACGTTTGTGATACATGCTGATCGGATATGCCCGCGTCTCCAAAGCCGATGGCTCGCAGTCTCTCGACCTGCAGCACGACGCCTTGCGCGCCGCAGGTGTCGAACGGGACAATATCTATGATGATCTTGCTTCCGGCGGTCGTGATGATCGCCCTGGCTTGACTGCCTGCCTCAAGTCATTGCGTGACGGCGATGTGCTGGTGGTCTGGAAGCTCGATCGCCTCGGACGATCGCTTGCCCATCTGGTCAACACGGTGAAGGAGCTGTCAGACCGCAAGATCGGCCTGCGGGTTCTGACTGGAAAGGGCGCTCAGATCGACACCACGACTGCGTCCGGTCGCATGGTGTTCGGAATCTTCGCCACCTTGGCCGAGTTCGAGCGGGATCTGATCCGAGAGCGCACCATGGCGGGTCTCGCCTCCGCGAGAGCGCGCGGTCGCAAGGGCGGACGAAAATTCGCGCTCACCAAAGCTCAGGTGCGTCTCGCGCAAGCCGCCATGGCCCAGCGCGATACTTCAGTTTCCGATCTCTGCAAGGAACTCGGCATCGAGCGCGTCACTCTCTACCGATATGTCGGTCCCAAAGGCGAGCTCAGAGACCATGGAAAGCATGTTCTCGGACTTACGTAGCAACTCGTTTCTTTTCGCAGGTTGAGCCACCTCCGCGCTTCATCAGAAAAGGGGTCTGACGCTCAGTGGAACGAAAACTCACGTTAAGCAACGTTTTCTACCTCTGACGCCTCTTTTAATGGTCTCAGATGTCCTTTGGTCACCAGTTCTGCCAGCGTGAAGGAATAATGGCCGAGCATATTGATATGTCCGTGGCAAAGCGGGGAGAGGCGTGCGATATCTTCATCATTCAGTGTTTCACCTTGCGCCCGGAGATGATCCAGGGCTGCCTGCATATACATAGTGTTCCATAACACGACGGCGTTAGTGACCAGCCCCAGTGCGCCCAGTTGATCTTCCTGACCGTCGGTATATCGTTTTCTTATCTCACCTTTTTGACCGTGACAGATGGCTCTGGCAACGGCATGGCGGCTTTCTCCCCGATTAAGCTGGGTCAGAATGCGCCGGCGGTAATCTTCATCATCAATATAATTAAGCAGATACAGCGTTTTGTTGATGCGCCCCACTTCAATGATTGCCTGAGTCAGTCCGGAAGGACGTTCACTTTTCAGCAATGAACGGACCAGCACTGAAGCCTGTACTTTGCCCAGTTTCAGGGAGCCAGCGGTCCGGATCATTTCGTCCCACTGAAGGACTATTTTTCGGGGATCTGATTGCCCTCTGGCAATATCATTCAGCACGCCATAGTTGGCATCATGGCCCATTCGCCAGAAAACCGAAGCACCGGCATCAGCCAGGCGTGGAGAAAACTGGTATCCCAGCAGCCAGAAAAGGCCAAAGACAAGTTCGCTGGTACCTGCTGTATCGGTCATAATTTCGGTTGGATTCAGCCCGGTCTCCTGTTCCAGAAGGCCTTCCAGCACAAAGATAGAGTCCCTCAGCGTCCCCGGTATAACGATGCCATGAAAGCCGGAATACTGATCGGACACAAAGTTGTACCAGGTGATCCCTCTGTTATTACCAAAGTATTTGCGGTTCGGTCCGGCATTGATTGTTCTGACTGGCGTAACAAAGCGCATTCCATCTGCAGATGCCACTTCTCCGCCACCCCATATCTGTGCCAGTGGCAGCGTTGCCTGAAAATCAACCAGTCTGGCATTAGCGCTGGTGATAGTTTCAGCCCGCAGATAGTTCGCTTTTGTCCAGTTCAGCCGGTGTCGGGTCAGTGCAGGAACATTTGATCTGATCAGTGGTTCCAGACCGATATTGCAGGCTTCAGCCATCAGCACGGCGCTGATGCTGACGGGCAGATCATCAACTCTGGCACTGGCTTCACTAGCATGGAAAAACTCATCAGCAAATCCGGTATGGGCGTTAATTTCGAGCAGCAACTCCGTTAAATCCACCGGAGGGAGCAGATCACTGATCATTTTGCTCAGTCGTTTCAGACTGTCCGGCTCATCAAGACTGGCGAGGGGAGAAATTGTCAACCGGGGCTTCGGGCCAGAAACATCGAGTTCGACAGCCTCATTTTCGCCAAGACGTGCAGCAACCTGTCTGTAACGACTATCAAGCTGATGACCCAGAGATTTTATTGCTTCCTGCGGGTCTGTCGGGTGTCCCAGAGAACGATAAACCTTAATCCGGTTTGCCTGCCAGTCAGCACCCTGTAGTAATCTTGCTCGGGGATCTCCCCACCGGTTACTGCCGGTAACGTAGACATCCCTCCGCCTCAGACTATCCTGCAGTTTACTGAGAAAGCAGAGCGTGTATCCCCTGCGGGTGATATGTTTTTCCTTGTTAATCACCAGCCGTTTCCATGACCGACTGATAATTTCCGTTGGTGCGTCGTCAAAAAACTGCCGCCGTGAGCTGAACTCCCGGCTGAGGTAGTCACAGGCATTCAGAGTGGTAACCCCGGCAGGTGCGGATGAAAATTTAACGGTATTCAGCAGATGGGGCAGGAAACGACGAACGCGCCCGTACTGCTCCACCATTTCTTCATGAAAATTATCGTCTGAGGGCCGGGCAATTTCACGGACAAGCGTGATGATTTCAGCCAGCTTTTGCCTGGGGATGTAGCTGAACACCTCAGCACGAATCGATTCGTCCGGTGTTTCTTCTTTCAGCAGGTACGAACATGCGCTGGCGAGCGCCAATGCAGATTTATCCAGATCCTTCAGCGAGCGGAGCCGTTTTTTCTGCCCAATCTTTCTGGCGTCACGGATGATAACGGCCAGCATGGCGTCCAGAACGTCCAGTGCATCATCCAACGCCAGCGTTTCCCATGCAAGGACAAAGGCAACCAGAACCGCCATCCTTTTCTGCGGTGACATCCTGGCAATATTGAACACCGAAGTCATACCAGCATAACGTGCGAGATTTTTCAGGCGCACAGCCGGGAGTGTACTCAGGTTGTCAGCATGCAAGCCAAAATCGTTCAGAGTTTTCCAGCGTTCAATTGCTTCATTAAACGCCGGACCACTGATGGTCACAGGGCCTTTTTTCAGTGATTCCAGTAAAGACAGGCGGCTGCAATCAGTTGGCCCCAGCAGCATCTCCAGCTGTGAACGTTGTTCGGCTGACGGTATCAGTGCCAGTTTGTTCCACAGGCGCAACGTCGCCTTTTCCCTTACCTCTGAAATCAACCGGGTCAGCGTAGTGGCTCCGGGGAGAATAATACGATGTTGCATAAGCCACCCTGTCGCCAGATCGAAAAGCAGGCCAGGACGTTCGTTGCTTATCCAGCTCCGGGTATATAAAAGACGGGTAAGGCGAAATGTCCAGGGCCAGGCAAATTCACGATACTGATAGTGCTGACGTATCAGCGCTGCATGCTCACGGCGGGTATTTTCCCTCTGACCGTATTCTGCAAGAACGGTGATATCACGAATCCCGAGCTGTCTGGCGGTAAAATGCCGGACGCCGGAAGGAATATGATTCATATCGGTGAGGAAGGTGCCCAGAAAACGGACACATCCAATTTGCAGGGCAATGCCCAGACGGTTGTGATCACCTCTGCTTTTTCCGATAAATTCCTTGTCTGCTTCATCAAGATGAAAATATCGTGCCAGCTGAAGCTCATCCGGTTCACCGGTGAATCTGCCATAGCTTTCAGTCTGCTCAGTGGTCAGAAAGTCAACGGGCATATCGGCCTCCCTGCCTGACGGGCATTTAGTAACATTTTTGCAACCGTCCGAAATGTTATAAATTATCAGACATAGTAAAACGGCTTCGTTTGAGTGTCCATTAAATCGTCATTTTGGCATAATAGACACATCGTGTCTGATATTCGATTTAAGGTACATTTTATGCGAATTTTTGGTTATGCGCGGGTCTCAACCAGCCAGCAGTCCCTCGATATTCAGATCAGAGCGCTCAAAGATGCAGGGGTAAAAGCTAACCGCATCTTTACCGACAAGGCATCCGGCAGTTCAACAGATCGGGAAGGGCTGGATTTGCTGAGGATGAAGGTGGAGGAAGGTGATGTCATTCTGGTGAAGAAGCTCGACCGTCTTGGCCGCGACACCGCCGACATGATCCAACTGATAAAAGAGTTTGATGCTCAGGGTGTCGCGGTTCGGTTTATTGACGACGGGATCAGTACCGACGGTGATATGGGGCAAATGGTGGTCACCATCCTGTCGGCTGTGGCACAAGCTGAACGCCGGAGGATCCTAGAGCGCACGAATGAGGGCCGACAGGAAGCAAAGCTGAAAGGAATCAAATTTGGCCGCAGGCGTACCGTGGACAGGAACGTCGTGCTGACGCTTCATCAGAAGGGCACTGGTGCAACGGAAATTGCTCATCAGCTCAGTATTGCCCGCTCCACGGTTTATAAAATTCTTGAAGACGAAAGGGCCTCGTGATACGCTTATTTTTATAGGTTAATGTCATGATAATAATGGTTTCTTAGACGTCAGGTGGCACTTTTCGGGGAAATGTGCGCGGAACCCCTATTTGTTTATTTTTCTAAATACATTCAAATATGTATCCGCTCATGAGACAATAACCCTGATAAATGCTTCAATAATATTGAAAAAGGAAGAGTATGAGTATTCAACATTTCCGTGTCGCCCTTATTCCCTTTTTTGCGGCATTTTGCCTTCCTGTTTTTGCTCACCCAGAAACGCTGGTGAAAGTAAAAGATGCTGAAGATAAGTTGGGTGCACGAGTGGGTTACATCGAGCTGGATCTCAACAGCGGTAAGATCCTTGAGAGTTTTCGCCCCGAAGAACGTTTTCCAATGATGAGCACTTTTAAAGTTCTGCTATGTGGTGCGGTATTATCCCGTGTTGACGCCGGGCAAGAGCAACTCGGTCGCCGCATACACTATTCTCAGAATGACTTGGTTGAGTACTCACCAGTCACAGAAAAGCATCTTACGGATGGCATGACAGTAAGAGAATTATGCAGTGCTGCCATAACCATGAGTGATAACACTGCGGCCAACTTACTTCTGACAACGATCGGAGGACCGAAGGAGCTAACCGCTTTTTTGCACAACATGGGGGATCATGTAACCCGCCTTGATCGTTGGGAACCGGAGCTGAATGAAGCCATACCAAACGACGAGCGTGACACCACGATGCCTGCAGCAATGGCAACAACGTTGCGCAAACTATTAACTGGCGAACTACTTACTCTAGCTTCCCGGCAACAATTAATAGACTGGATGGAGGCGGATAAAGTTGCAGGACCACTTCTGCGCTCGGCCCTTCCGGCTGGCTGGTTTATTGCTGATAAATCTGGAGCCGGTGAGCGTGGATCTCGCGGTATCATTGCAGCACTGGGGCCAGATGGTAAGCCCTCCCGTATCGTAGTTATCTACACGACGGGGAGTCAGGCAACTATGGATGAACGAAATAGACAGATCGCTGAGATAGGTGCCTCACTGATTAAGCATTGGTAACTGTCAGACCAAGTTTACTCATATATACTTTAGATTGATTTAAAACTTCATTTTTAATTTAAAAGGATCTAGGTGAAGATCCTTTTTGATAATCTCATGACCAAAATCCCTTAACGTGAGTTTTCGTTCCACTGAGCGTCAGACCCCGAAAACTGAAGGAACCTCCATTGAATCGAACTAATATTTTTTTTGGTGAATCGCATTCTGACTGGTTGCCTGTCAGAGGCGGAGAATCTGGTGATTTTGTTTTTCGACGTGGTGACGGGCATGCCTTCGCGAAAATCGCACCTGCTTCCCGCCGCGGTGAGCTCGCTGGAGAGCGTGACCGCCTCATTTGGCTCAAAGGTCGAGGTGTGGCTTGCCCCGAGGTGATCAACTGGCAGGAGGAACAGGAGGGTGCATGCTTGGTGATAACGGCAATTCCGGGAGTACCGGCGGCTGATCTGTCTGGAGCGGATTTGCTCAAAGCGTGGCCGTCAATGGGGCAGCAACTTGGCGCTGTTCACAGCCTATCGGTTGATCAATGTCCGTTTGAGCGCAGGCTGTCGCGAATGTTCGGACGCGCCGTTGATGTGGTGTCCCGCAATGCCGTCAATCCCGACTTCTTACCGGACGAGGACAAGAGTACGCCGCAGCTCGATCTTTTGGCTCGTGTCGAACGAGAGCTACCGGTGCGGCTCGACCAAGAGCGCACCGATATGGTTGTTTGCCATGGTGATCCCTGCATGCCGAACTTCATGGTGGACCCTAAAACTCTTCAATGCACGGGTCTGATCGACCTTGGGCGGCTCGGAACAGCAGATCGCTATGCCGATTTGGCACTCATGATTGCTAACGCCGAAGAGAACTGGGCAGCGCCAGATGAAGCAGAGCGCGCCTTCGCTGTCCTATTCAATGTATTGGGGATCGAAGCCCCCGACCGCGAACGCCTTGCCTTCTATCTGCGATTGGACCCTCTGACTTGGGGTTGATGTTCATGCCGCCTGTTTTTCCTGCTCATTGGCACGTTTCGCAACCTGTTCTCATTGCGGACACCTTTTCCAGCCTCGTTTGGAAAGTTTCATTGCCAGACGGGACTCCTGCAATCGTCAAGGGATTGAAACCTATAGAAGACATTGCTGATGAACTGCGCGGGGCCGACTATCTGGTATGGCGCAATGGGAGGGGAGCAGTCCGGTTGCTCGGTCGTGAGAACAATCTGATGTTGCTCGAATATGCCGGGGAGCGAATGCTCTCTCACATCGTTGCCGAGCACGGCGACTACCAGGCGACCGAAATTGCAGCGGAACTAATGGCGAAGCTGTATGCCGCATCTGAGGAACCCCTGCCTTCTGCCCTTCTCCCGATCCGGGATCGCTTTGCAGCTTTGTTTCAGCGGGCGCGCGATGATCAAAACGCAGGTTGTCAAACTGACTACGTCCACGCGGCGATTATAGCCGATCAAATGATGAGCAATGCCTCGGAACTGCGTGGGCTACATGGCGATCTGCATCATGAAAACATCATGTTCTCCAGTCGCGGCTGGCTGGTGATAGATCCCGTCGGTCTGGTCGGTGAAGTGGGCTTTGGCGCCGCCAATATGTTCTACGATCCGGCTGACAGAGACGACCTTTGTCTCGATCCTAGACGCATTGCACAGATGGCGGACGCATTCTCTCGTGCGCTGGACGTCGATCCGCGTCGCCTGCTCGACCAGGCGTACGCTTATGGGTGCCTTTCCGCAGCTTGGAACGCGGATGGAGAAGAGGAGCAACGCGATCTAGCTATCGCGGCCGCGATCAAGCAGGTGCGACAGACGTCATACTAGATATCAAGCGACTTCTCCTATCCCCTGGGAACACATCAATCTTACCGGAGAATATCGTTGGCCAAAGCCTTAGCGTAGGATTTCGCCCTCTCCCGCAAACGACCCCTTGTTTGTCTCTCTTACGGATTAATGCAATATTTCAATGCAGTAATGATTCTGTAGAGTTCGTGCCGCTCGTCTTCACTAAGGTTTTCAATCCCAAAATCGTGTGCCTTCAGGACAACCAGCTGCTCAATGTCGTTGAGCCGGACAGTACATTCCCGTTCGGGAGAAATCAGGGGGCCATAGTCGGCCTTGGCGGCTAATGCCGTCAGAAAATCTTTTGAATCAGTTATTTCGCCCGTGCCGCCAAGTGTGTCGGCGCGGCCGCACAGCGACAGCAGTTGGGCAAAGGCGGGATTGTGGCGGAAGTCTTCGCCGCCGATGCTGCCGACAGTCAGGATGTCTATCAGGCTTTCGATGTCGGAACGGATAACCGCCCCTACGGAAGAGGCTTTGTCCGACGGCGGCAGCTCCTTCAAAATCTGTCCGGTAAATGCGATGGTGTCGGACAAATGGGCGACGATGGCGTTAAGGTCGATTTCTACGATGTTTTTCTCTTTTGCATTCATGATTCTGCCTTTCTGAATCAGCGTGAAATGTCGGTTTGGGGTTTGTTTTCGTCCAAGCGCTGCTGCATCTGGCTGATGGCGCGGCGGTTGCCGTGCAGGCGGTCGTAGCTTTGTTGGGCTTGGGTGTCAAACGGCTGCGCGGCGGTTTCTTTGGCCAGTTTGCCGACAATGCGGGCTTCGGTTTTGTGTCCCATCTTGTACAGCTCTTTGGCGATTTTGCCGTATTGCTCCAAGATAATGCCGCGCGTCTGCATGGTTTCTTTTAAAAACGGATGCGTCGGCCTTTGGCTGCTTTTGAGGGCGGACATCAGCTCTTTGGCCTGCTGCCTTGCGGTGCGGCTGAGTGCGCCGCGTTGGCGCATGGCGCGTTGGATGCCGTCTTCGGGCTTTTGCACCCGGCCGCGGTGTTGCCGCTTGGTGGCTGCGCACAATACGCCTTCATCGCGCAGCTTTTCGGCAAAGCGCACGCGCCACTCGAAGAGGTCGTTTTTGCGCGGGTTGAGCCTTTGGCCGAAGCCGTCGCGGATTAATACGCACAGATGCACATGCGGGTGCGCGGGTTCGCCGGGTTTTTCGCTTTCGTGGTGCAGGCCGAAGGCGTATTGGTGGTTGCCAAACTGCTCGGCGGCAAAGGTGCGGGCGGCGTTTAACACGGCTTGCGGCGGCGTGCCTGCGGGCATGGACAGCACGATATTGACGGCTTCTTTGTGTTTGCCCTCTTCGGGAATGCCGAGTTTCTGCCAGTCGTCCAACAGGCTTCGCACGGCTTTTTTGCCCTCCAGCCGCTCGCCGTCTGAAGTTTCCAAACTTACTTCGCCGTTGCGCGAGACGTAGTCCAAATGGTTGCGGATGCCGCGCATTCCGTTGGATTTGTTGCTGAGACGCTTGGGGATTTTGACCATCACTTCGGGATGTTTGAGCGCGACGGCTTTCAGGTTGGTCAGGGCGCTGCCGCTTTTGAGCGGCGGCGGCGAGGCATGGCGGGCGGACTTGCCGCCTTTGCGGCCGTCTGATGTTTTACCGCCGCGCTTGGACGCTTTGCCTAGCACGAGGTCGTCTTTTTTGCCGTAAACGGCGCGGGTTTTGCCGAGAAACCAGTCGTCGGCATGGCGGTTAAGGCTCATGGGCTGCCTTTCTCGTCGTGTGGCCGCGCTTGCGGCGGCGGTGGGTTTGCAATACGGCGGCGACTTTGCTTGTGTGCGCGTCGATATAGGCTTTGAGCGCGGCAATGTCGTTGCCGGTAAGGGAGGCATTTTCGCCCGCATTCAGACGGCGTGCGATTTGGTTGAGGTTGCGGCCGATGGTCAGCAACTGGTAATTGCTCTGATACAGCGCGTCGGCCTCGTGGGCAGAAATCATGGGGTGTTGGTAGATGTGCGACTGGATGATGTCGCGCACTACGTCGTTGATGCTGCCGCGCCGCACGGCCGCCGCCGCTTCGAGATAGGCGCGGTCTTTGTCGGGCAGCCGCAGCGTGATGCGGCGGGCGCACTTGGGCGGCGGCAGCTTGAGCGGCTCGACGGTTTGAGGCTGTTGCAGCTCTGCCTGAAGCAGCTTTTTGGCCAACAGCGACAGGCTGGCTTTGCCGAAGCGTTGCCGCGCCAGCCCGCGCAGGGCGGCCTGCTCGTCGGTGTTCAGGCCGAATACCCGCACCGGCGGGCATTTGGCCGTATCGTTTGCATCTGTTCCGTCCATGTTTCACTCCTGCAAAAAAAGGCCGTCTGAAAGGTTCAGACGGCCTCAAACGGCAAAAAAAATCAGCGGTCGAACTTAAGCTCGTGCTGATTTGCGCTTCTTTCAGGCTGTGGCTGCCTGATTTGGTTTTCATAAAAATTGATGCGGGCAAGCATCTGCGTTTGCGGCGACAAACCTTTAATCAGGTTTTCCATCGAACGCTCCAGCATGGCCTGCCAACGTTGTTCCAACTCACTCATTGAGGCCGTCCGGGCACGGTATTGCGCTTTGGCCGCATCGAGGCGTTCGGCAGGGTCGGGGGCTTGGGGGCGGGTTTCAGACGGCCTTTCGGCCTGATGTGTTTTTTCCGTCCGTATCGGATGGTTCAGTAAGGTTAGTGTCAAGGCGCGGCCTGTTTCACTAAACCGGTAATCCCAACCGTTGCGGCTATTGGGTTCGGATACCAAAATACCTGCCTGTTCAAACTGTTTGATGTCTTGCATCATAAAGTAATGGCGGGCATCAATCGTCCGGCCTGCTTGGGCGTTTTGCTTGAGCATGTCGGACAGCGTGCCGGTCATCGTGCGATGCGCCAATGCCTGCCCGTATTGCGCGGCCACAGCCGTATCCATATTGCGGAAATCCAAGCCGCCCTCCATAAAATCTGCCTTTTGCCGCAGTACATAATCAACAGCCGTCTGCTGTAACTGTTGCGCTTTACTCATCATTTGCTCCTGCACGGGGCGCGGCGTACCGCCGGACAAAGAAAAAGCCGCTGCATCTTGTGCGGCGGCTTGGGTTGGAGAATCTGACGGCTTTACGCCTTGGGTAACTTTGGGGCGTTCTGCTCCGTGTTGCGGTCGCGTAGTTTCATGGGATTCCTGCGCAGTTCCTCTTTTGCCCACTCGTGAAAGCTCTCGAAGTCTTGCTTGAGCGATTCGATCTCGGATGGCGTCAAAAGTCGGGGATGATCGAATTGCGCCTGCCTCGCCTCGAGTGAGTTGGTCGATGCCGTAGCCGAAGGTTTGTAGCCAGTAGTCATTAGGTGCGTCTCCGTGTTTTCTTTGGATTTCGTCAAGCTGTTTTTGTGTCGGTACAATATTTAGACCGGTAGCGCGTGCGCTCATCACAACTGCGCCAAGCACATGGCCGCCACGGTTTTCAATATAGCCCCGCAGTCCGGCAATAGTGCCACCCATCGTGGAATTGTCATCTACAATCAGGTAATCACGGCCGGACTGAACATTGCCGCCAAATATGGCAGGAAAGGCAAGCCGGTAACTGCTGTCGCGGCCGGTACGCCCTGCATAACTGACCTGATACAGACTGCGGTCGGTTTGCCAACCGGTATGTTCGGCCAATACTTCGGCCATCATG
This sequence comes from Neisseria meningitidis, assembly GCA_001062585.1. Taxonomy (GTDB): domain Bacteria; phylum Pseudomonadota; class Gammaproteobacteria; order Burkholderiales; family Neisseriaceae; genus Neisseria; species Neisseria meningitidis_D. The sequence continues at coordinate 16,412 of JVVZ01000081.1, read as the reverse complement.
GCAGGAATACGGTTGCGGCCGGCTGATTCCTCTGCCCGGATACCCACGATAAGCGGTGTTTTATCTCCTACCATTTCTTTAACTGCATCAACAGTTTGTTTGGTAAGCAGGGATTGTACCAAAGCCAATGCAGCCTTGCCATTGCCCGCTTTGGCAGCACGGTAGCTTTCGGCGCTTTGCATTTCGGCCAACGTGCCGTTGCGTATCAGCGGCGGAAAATCCCGCCACGGCGCACGCTCGGAACGGGCAGCGGTTTGTTCCGCATCCTGCACGGCATTAAGGCCGTCTGAAACTTCAGACGGCCTTGTTGTTTTGTTCGGTTCGGTCATGGTGGTATCCCTGTCAAAAAGCAGCCAGCCCGAAGCGGGAAGCTTTGGGCTGGCGTGTGTTGGCGTTTACCGGCTGATTTCGGGTGCGTTGCCGCGTTCCTGCGCCCGCGTGTCGCGCTGCTGTTGCGGGCTTTGCGCCTGCGCGGGAATCTGCATGGGTTTGGGCAGATCCAGCCTGCTGCCGTGCATCTTCTCCGCCGTATGCTCGTAGTAGTTTTTCAAGGCCAGCGTGCGGGCGTTGCCTTTGAGGCCGCGGATAGCGTCCATCATGCTGCGCTCGTGAAAGGCCAAAAGCTGTTTGTTGGGCTTGGAGAGTTTTTCCGATTTGCGCATGTACACCGACTTGGCCGACTCGTAACCGGTTTGCAGCGCGGCCGCTTTCATTTGCGCGGCGGCTGCGGCGGCTTCGCTGCGGATTTCGCCCTGCCCGATGGCCTGCATGGGCGCGCCCAAATGGGTGTCGGCTTCGTGCGATGCGTTGATGACGGCATCGCTGGGCAGCCCGCTTTGCGCCAGCATTTTGTCGGCTTTGGATATGGCCGCCGCGTCGGGTTTGCCGGAAACCGGTGTATCGTCGCTGCGGCCGGGCTGCCCTTCAGACGGCCTGCGCTCCTGCTCGGGCGCGAGGCCGTCTGAAACGCCGCCGCGTCGCTCTTGGCGCGTGGCGTTTTCAATGCCGTTGAGCGCGTACTCTTGGCGCAGACGCTCCACCATCGCCAGATCTTCGGGCTTGGGGCTGTAGCCGGAGGTGCGGATACCCTGGCTTTCGGCCATCACAAACATCAGGGATTTGAACTCTTTGCCGCCCTTGATTTTGATGCTGTCCCAGCCTTTTTGCTTGGCCACCTCCAGCATGTCTTTAACTGTCTGCAAATCGGATTTGGCGGTGCTCAGTTTGCTGCCTTTGTCGGTAAACAGCACGGTGCGCGGATTATCGGGCGAAGCGTACTGTCTGCCCGGCGAAAGCAGTCTGCCTTCAAAAGTGATATAGCGGTCTTTCAGGCTGTCGGGCGTGTCGTAGTTTAAATCCAATACGACTTTTTTATCCCTGCCGCGCAACAGGGCGGCGGCATCGGTTTGGCCGGGCTCGCCCTTCGGAGCGGACGGCTCGCGGGCGGTTTTTTCGGTTTTTTTGGGCTGTTCGGGCTGCTCGGGCGTGAGGCCGTCTGAAACGCCGCTACTTTGCTTTGGGCGCGGCGTATCGTTGTCTTGGTTCGCTGCGCCGCGCACGGGTTTGCTTTTTTCGGTTTCGATGTGGCGGCCGTCGAACTCGATGCCGTTGGTTTGCGCGGCTTCGGGTGTTTCGCGCGGGGTGTCTTGTTGTGCCATTGCGTTGCCTTTCCTATCGGGTGTTGCGTTTTCAGACGGCCTTTGCAGGCTGTCGCGCGTCTGCATTCTGTCCTGCCATTCGGCCATTTGGTCGGCGGCGGCCTGCGCGAAGCCGTCGCCCTGCGGCGCAAGGTTGGCTCCTTCGTCCAACGCCTGTCTGACCGCTGCGACACCGGCGAGCTTGTGCAGGTCGTTGAAGTCGCTGGGCAGCTTCGGGCGGCCTTTGCCGTCGAGGCCGTTTTCGCGCTGGAACTGCTGAATCTGCGTCATGGTAAATTCGGGCTGCACGGCTTTTGCCCGGTCGCCGAACAGGGCGGCCGCCTGCCGCGCTTTGGCCAAGCCGGTGCCGGATGCGTCGTTGTCAACCGCGATGGTTACGGGGATGTCCTGCGGCAGGTTTTTGGCCAGCGTTTCGGACACCGTAACCATGTTGCCCGCGTCAAAGGCGACGACCACGGGTTTGCCGGTAGCCTGATGGATGCTGGCAGCGGTGGCGAAGCCTTCGGCAACCACAATGCCCCGCGCGGTATCGGCCGCGTCGCCGACTACGGTATAGCCGCCCGATTTGAGGCCGTCTTTCAGAAAGTGCTTGCCGCCGTCCGGCGAAATGGATTGCAGGTTGTACAGCGTGCCGTCGCGGTAGATGGGGATTTGCAGGTTGAGTACGCCCTGATACTCGCTTTGGCGGATGCCGCCCAACACGGCCGGGTCGGTAATGCCTTTGGCGGCCAGATACGGATGCGCCAAAGAGGCAGGCGCGGCGTTGCGCCAAATCCGCTGCGCCGTTTTGCTGACGCGCAGGTGGTTTTCCTGCTGCTGCCTTTGCGCGGCTTCGCGTGCCGCCGCCGCTTCGGCCTGACGGCGTGCCTGTTCTTCGGCCGAAGGCGGCGTATAGGGCGTGTCGGGGCGGTAGCCGTTGGCGCGTGCGTCGTAAAACAGCGATGCGATGGTGCGGGTGGGGTTTTTGATGCTTTTCCACACGCTGCGTGCGTCGCGGCTGCGGTAGCTGTCGGACTGCTGCGACCATCTGTCCCACATATCAAACGCTTCTTCGCCCAGCTCGTGTTTCAGCGAATAGGCAGTATTGACCCACACGTCGCGGTCGTGCGGCTCGATGTAGCTTAGGGCTTTTTCGATTTCGTCGCGGTTGCTCATTATGTTGTCTCCTCATAAAAAACAACGGCCTCCGCATGAAGCAGAGGCCGTCTGAAACGGAAAAAATCAGGCCGCCTGCGGCAGGTCGGCCGGGTCGATGCCTGCGGTATCCTTCAGGATTTCGGCAATCACGGGCAGGCTGCCGCCACCCCAGTTTTGCGCCACCACCGGCACCAGTTCGGCCACATACTCCGGCGGACTGCCCGGCGGCACAAGCGCGGCCAAAATCGAACGGGCGAAGTCTTCGGCGTTGGCACCGTCCTGCCAATGAAAGCCGTCCAACTCTTCGGGCGCGAGGTATTCGGCCTTGACTGCTGCCTGCGGTGCCGCCCGTTTGGGCGCGTCAAGCTGCAACACGGGCACTTCCGGCAGCGTCAGGTTGGCGCGTTTGGACAACACGGGGTCTTGCCAGTACACAATCTTTTGCGCGTATATCGGCCTGCTGCTGCCCAAGCTGATGATGCAGTCTTCTTTGGGCATCATTTTCAGCTCGTCGGGATTCATGACCGCGCGTTTCTGATCGCTCACGCTGTTGCTGCGGCTGCTGCTTTTGCCGTGCGAACGCGACGACGATTTGGCTTTGAAAGTCTGATAGCCCACAAGGCGGCTGTATTCCTCCGCATCCGACTGATCGCGCGGTGGAAATACGATTTGGCAGCCGAAGTTGGTAAAAAACGTGCGCATACCGGTTTTCTGATACAGCTTTTCCATCTGCGACGGCGTTTGGAAAATCGGCAAAAGCCGCATGTTGTAACCGGCAAGGTACGACACGCCGTGTTCGATGGCGGGTACGACACCCAGCGCGGTAAATTCGTCCATCAGCATCAGGCACTGGTATTTCAAAATGCCCGGGTTGTTTTCCGGCAAACCCTGATAAACGTTGACGTTGGCCAACAGGCTGAAAAACAGGTTGGTCAGCCGCGCAAAAATGGCGGTTTCGGTAGGCAGCACGCCCAAATAAACCGTCATGCGCTTTTTGCGCACGTCGTCCAAACGGAAATCATCGCCGCCGGTGGCCGCTTCGACCACGGGATCGATGAAGATGCCCAAAGGCGCGGTTACGGTGGACACAATATCCGCGCCCGTTTTGGCGTTGCCGTTGTCAAAGTCGGATAAAAGCGTGATGCAGTTGCCGCTCAATTTGACCGCCTGCGGCGAACGGGAGCGCAGCTCGATTTCGTCGCGTATCCATTCTGCCAGCGTTTTGCCGTTTGTCGGGGCGCACAGGCGGAACAGGTTGGCCATCGTGGTGCGGTTTTCCAGCAGGCCCAAATCCCGCTCCGGCTCTGTTTCAATCAGATACATCAACAAACCGGCAAACAGCTTGCGGGCGGCTTCGGCGAAAAACATCGCGCTGCCGCTCGGATTGACCGGATCGGGATACATGATGGCAGCCACACCCAAAGCGTCTTTGTAGGTATAGGTCGGATTGCGGCGCACATAAGTGAGCGGATTCCAGCGGTGGCTGACCAGCGGCGCATTGGGATTGCGCTCGTGTTCGGGCATCCGTCCGCCCGGATTGAACAAAAACACCTCCTGCCCGTGTTTGGCACGAAAGCCCGCCGTGATTAAGAAGTTTTCCATTTTCGGGTCGTACACCACCACCGAATCCCGATAATGCAGCAGGTTGGGAATCACGATGCCCACACCCTTGCCCGAACGGGTCGGCGCGGCCAAATAGGCAAACTCTTTGCTGCTCCAGCGCAGAAACTGCCCGCCGTATTTGCCCACCAGCAAATCCGGCGCGTCTTCGGGCTGAAACTTCTCTTTGAGCAGGCCGGTTTTTTTAATCTCGCTGCGGTTGGCAAAGCGTGCCGAACCGTGCAGCTCGCGGCGCGGCTTGGCAAACACCGCCACCAGCGACAACACCGATACCACCAGCGGAATCGCGGCGGCCAACGCCGTCGAAACCTGCAAAGGCAGCATCATGGCCGCAGGCAGCCGCGCCGAATGCGCCCAATAGGCAGGCAGCAGCATCACGGACGGCTCGGTTTTCAAACCCAGCCATTGCGTGTACACCACCGCGCCCAAGTACATCCCGCCGCACGCGGCCGCCGCCGTCAGCACGCCGGTTACGCCGAACACGGCCAAATAATTCCGTTTCATGTATCGCCTCTCCAAAGACCGTTTGAACAAACAAAAAAGGCCGTCTGAAACGCTTCAGACGGCCTTACCGCATCATGTCGTGCACGCCGTCGGATACGGCCGCATCCTGCGCTTCGCGCGTGCGGATAATCTGCATTTCCGAGGCGATGACTTCGGTAATATGGCGTTCGATGCCGTCGCGGCCGGTATAGGGGCGCGTACGGATTTTGCCGTACACCAAAATGGTGTCGCCCGATTTCATGTAGCGGCACACCGTTTCGGCCAGCCGCTCGTAAAGCAATACCGGCACCCACTCGACGTGTTCTTTCTGTGCGCCCGTGGCCTTGTCCGTCCACTTTTCGGATACGGCCACTTGGATTTTAGTGGCCGCTTTGCCGTCGGACAGATAACGCAGTTCGGGGTCTTTGCCCAAATTACCCATGATTTCGATTTTGTTGACGTATGGCATGATAAAGCCCTTTTTAGGTTAAAAGAAAGGCCGTCTGAACGTTCAGACGGCCTTTGGTGTTGCGCTGCCTATGCCCTGCCGCGCATGGCGTAGTATTTTTCAACAGGATCAAAATACAGCTCGGTCATGCGGGTTTTCTCGAAGTAGCAGACGATGTCGATGGTGGCACGGACGGTGTTGAGGATGTAGGAGTGTTCCATCGAACGCCCCGCCGGAGACTCCATTGCCAACTGGGCAATACGGTAATGTACACTTCTAGCATCGTTGGCGTGTACGGAGGTCAGGCCGCCCGGATGGCCGGTATTGAGTGCGGAAAGATAATCCCATGCTTCGTCGCCGCGCAGCTCGGTCAGGAAGATACGGTCAGGCTTTAGACGCATACAGGCCGCAACAATCATCTTGGCCGTAATATGTTCTTTGTAAAAAAGATGGGCATGGTTGGGGTGGTTGGGCAAAGACAGTTCGTGCGTGTCTTCAATCGTGATTAAGCGCTCTTGCGCCGGAATCAAGTCGGCAAGGGCTTTGGTAAAGGTGGTTTTGCCCGAACCCGTACCGCCAACCATGCAGATATTGAGCCTGCGTTTGACAGCCTCCTGAAAAAACGCCGCCAAATCGCCGTTTGCTTTGTAATCGAGCATTTTGTACTGCCAGTCGGCCAGCTTCACATCGTGCGGCAGTTTCATTTTGTCGCATACGTCGCGGACGTAACGGCTGTCTGTTTCGATCTCCGCTGTCGTGCGCCGCTCAGACACGCCGTAGGCGGAAACGTCGCTGAAATTTTGCAGACGGCCGGTATCGAGATAATCGCTCAAGCTGAAGCGGCTGGATGACGGTTTGCGGAAGGCAAAAACCATTGTGCCGTCTTCGCACGAGGGCGGCATCATGATATGCCCGCGCTCGCCGTCGGGCAGGGTTACGGAATGGATGGGATTTTTCACAGTCAGCGCTTTACCGTTGAAAACGCATAACACGTTGCCCAGTTGCTTAAGGTTGTCCAGCGTCAGGACTTCGCTTTCGTAACGGGTAAAGCCGCTGCTGTCTTCGGTAAACATTTCGCCGCTGCGGTTGATCAGCACTTCGGTAATGCCCGGCCGGTTGAGTTTTTCTGTAACGCCCAATTTGTCCAGCAAGTTGCGGGCGGTTACGTCGTTGTGAAATTCGCTCATGTATTCTGCCAAAACAATGCCGCCCCGTATCGGGGCGGCGTTTGGTTAATCGGTATGGACAAGTTCGTAAACATTGCTGAAATCCACGTCGCGGGCAACATACACCATAATCCGCTCGCCTTGGTTGACGTAGCCGGTAGGCGGAATGTTGATGCTGTTTTTCAGCACTTCGGTAGCAATATCCTGCGCCGCTTCGGTTGTTGATTCAAACGATACGTTGTTGGACGAACCTTTGTTGCTGCTGCGGCGGCCATAGGCATTGATGGTGTCGTCCACCATGCTGATCATGACCGCGCCGCCGATGCGCCGCCAAAAATGGCTGTTGATTCTGGCCGGATGGCCGGAGCCGCCCAACGGATCTGCACCGAGGCTGTCGATGCTGACGCTTACGCCGTTGGGCGTTTCGATGGTTGTCCATGCAACAAAAACCCGCGCCTGTCCGTGCGTCAGGGCAGACTGCTGCTCGCCGTGGATGACAGACCCTTTTTCCACCAGCAATACTTTGCCGTTGGCCGAATATACGTCATTCATGACTTGGCATTTGGTAATGCCCGGATAGGTAGTAACAATACGCGTCATCAATGAGCAGGAAATGCCGGTTGTACGCCCCAACAGGAAATCCATATTGCCGCGCAATGCTGCGCTGCCCGGTGTGAATACCGACGCATTCAGACGGCCTGCCAAACCTTTTTGCTGGCTTTGGCCGCCTGCTCCGCCAAGAGAGCTGTCGCCGTCGGGAAAGGCTGTAGGATAAGGGGAAGCCTGCGTCAAGGCTGCGCTGCCGTCTGCTCCGCCCGCCGCCAGCCTGTCGGCCGTTCCTCCGTCTTCGTCAAACGTCAACGGGCTGGTCAGACGCAAATCAGGCGGCGGTTCGACCACAGCCGGAGCAGGTGCATTTTCGGGTGTTTCTACCTGCGGCATTGTTTCGGGTTCTTTTTTCTCTTCAGGCTCGGATGCTGCCACTACTTCGGGCATCTCGTTGGCTTTCTCACCCAACACTTCGCGCTGGCTTTTGCCGAAGTCGTGTTTCTGCCCTCCCTCTGAGGCCGTCTGAAACTGCTCGGGCTTGGGTTCTTTCTTAAACCAGTCCTGTCCGTATCGGGCAACACCGGCAACCACCAAGCCGACGCCGAAAATCCCGACTACCAGCATACCGACTTTCTGCATGGTGGAGATTTTCCGCACGCTCAAATCTTGCGGAATGCCGCGTTCGGCCTCGCTGCCGGGTAAGGAGTCTTTCAGGTTCTGATGCGGCCGGAAGTCTTCGTTATGGCGTGTTTGCGCCGTCAGGCTGTTTTCAGACGGCTCAATCGAGCCTTGGCTGCCGTCATCGTACTCGTCAGGTTGTTTGTTGGGATTCAGATTCATGGTTTACTTTCCTTTTTTCATACGCACGGCACCGGCAACGGTCGTACCCCGATAATTGAATTTGCCCTTGCTGTCGTAGCTGCGGTTTTCTACACCTAACACTTTTTTGCCCAAACGCAGGTAATAAAGCGCGGAAGTATCGTGAACGACCAGCGTGTCTTGCTCCATATGCGTATTGACGGTGGATTCCGTACCGTCGGGGGAAACTTTGAATACAGTCGGCATCTCACGGGCATCATCAAACTTGAGATAGGTAAAGCGGCCGTCATCCCACATTCCCGACGGGGCAAGCATCTTTTCTCCGTATGCCCAGTAGTTGTAGTTGGCACCGGACAAAGCCTGTCGGCCGTTGCTGTGCATTGCGGCCAACCGGCGTGCTTCCTGCCGTTTTTGTGCTTCGGCCTGTCGCAGGCGGGCGGCCTCTTCGGGATAGCGGAAACGCAGGATATAGGTAGGCGGCTGCTTTCTGCCTGCCATACGCAAATCAAAAGCATAAGTACGCTTGTTGGTGGAAATCAGCAGGTTGGTTTCAGGTGTTTCGGTTGTGGGCTTGAAAAAAATATTGTTGCCAGACGTTTTCAGCTTCCAAGCCCCCGTATTGCCTGCGACGATGGCCTTGTTTTCACCTTCGACCCGCTCGTCTTGGGCAAGCTGTACCAGTACCGCACGGCCGATTTCGGCACGAATGACAACCACATTGTCAGGGTTGTAGTTTACATACTGGATGCGTTTATCGTAGGCCGCACCCTTGGGGATGGCAGCCGCGTGCGCCGAAAACGCAAAAAAACCGGCAGCAAGGCCGGTCAAAAGATAGGCTTTTTTCATGTTCATGACTGGACATTCTCCACTTCAACCTGATAGGAATCGACGATAAAGCCTACGGGATTGTAATCCCGCTCCTCTTCTTTTGTCGGCGGGTTGTCATAATGGTAGGCAATGGTGGCAATCTGATGCTCGGTAATAGGCTGAACACCCGAAGAGGGATTGACCGGCAGTTTGGTTTTACTGAAGCGAACTTGAGCTGTTTCTCCAACAAACGAAATGGACTTGATTTCAACCTTGACGCGGAAATCCTCTTTTAAGATTTTATCCGGGCCGACACCGTCCTGATACGGTTTGGAATATCTTGCCTGCTCCTGCGGCGAACTCATGGCAATAGTGGTATCGTAAGTGTCTTGAATGGTGTACCAATCGTAACCTTCACGGTTGACAACATACCTGCCCAACCAATGCTTGTTCAGCACTTTGTCGTTATCTACCGTCTGATGCTCCAGTGTGGTAATCACATTGGTTTTGCCGGTATTGGAATCCACCAGCAGGATATACGGCTCAACCCGAACAAGCGGCTGCATGGCCGCGACGGTAAAAACAGCGGCAACGGCAACCAAGGCGGCAGCACCGGTTACAGTCCAGGCGATTTTTTCCCGTTTTTTGATATTGTCGATTTCCGACTTCTCAAAGTCGGCGGCAGCTTGGATAAATTCGTTGCCTTCTTTATAAGAGGATTTGGGTTTTTCTTCTTTGTGCGCAACAGCAGCCTGCTCAGCTGCTTTTTTTCTGCCAAATAGCTTCATATTTATCTGCCTGTCTGATAAGTCGTGTTAATCGGAAAAGCCTGACCGGAGGGCTTTTTGGGTGTGTGCGAGCAGGCCGTTGCCAATACGGCCGCCATCAGAATTAAAGCGGTGGTTTTCATTGCAAAGCTCCAAAACAAAAAACGCTCCCGTAGAAAGGAGCGTTTGAGAACGATAAACAAAAATCAGTATTTGCGTAGATGGATTTTCATCTTGGATGTATCCAAGCGCGGTTTTTGTGAAAGCAGGGCAAAACCGTCAATATGTATCTTGGTTTTCTCTTTCGGTGGCATGGTAATTTCTCCTACCAGCGGATGCGAGTAAAAGCCCTGCTTGTCGTAAATGGGAATGGAAACGGTCAGGGTAATATGGGAAGATGTTTTATTGTATGCTTCTCCGGTCAGGAGAAACGTCTTTTGCAGGCCGTTTACATCCGTTCCTTCGGTCAGCCGCATATTTTTCAATACATAGGCCGATGATTCTTTGTCAGGCAGGCTTCTGCCGCCTGTATTCCCACTCGAAGCCGTGCCTGACAGCGTGCTGTTGACGCTGCCGAGTGTATCGTTGATTTGTGCCAAACCGCTGTTGAGTTCGGCACAGCCTGTAAGCATGAAAAAAGCGGCAGCCGATACGGCAGCGGCTGTTTTAAATTTAAATAACATTGGCAATATCCTTATTTTGCTTTACCGAAAACATCGTCCATCCACTCAAAATCAACATGATGGGAAAGCATGGTAACAATAAATGCGATGATTGACGGAACAGCTTGAAAAGTGTAATGGAGAATAGTATGGGTAAATGGGGCAGACGGAGGGGGCAGATTGGGCATAAAGAAACCAACAAATTTCCAAGTTACATACGCCCAAATTCCGCTGAAAAATACCGCCATCCAAAAGCGCGGTGTCCTGTATTCGGAACACCAAAGGAAAAATACAAAACTTGAAATACCGACAACAAAAAACAGAAAAAAACCGAGCAGGCTGTTTTCAGGCGCACTGGCTGCAAAAATAGCAGCTACAAACGGTACTATGGTCATTTCTGCCGATAACAGACCGCTGTTTTTCTCTATCATGTTGGCCTGCAAAATGCCTCTTCTTACATCGTTATGATCCATAATCAGACCTCCTTAATTAAGTTATTTACCCGGTTTGATACCGTTTCCCTGCAACTTGTCTTTTAATGCTTTGTATTTTTTTGCTGCATAACCCTTGGCTTTGTTTGCGCCATAATCGGCTTTAGACAATGACTTCCGTGCCATATTGTAAACCGTCCGCATTGCCCCCTGAAGTGCGCTTCCGCCAGTCAGAGCAGAAGAAATCTGCGGGGTCATCCAAATCAGAATTACAAATACAAGCAGCGTAAACAGCAGTACGGCTCCCGTAGCAAGAGCAGCACCAATGTTGTCGACACCCACAAGGTCGATGAAGGTGGAGGTAAACTTCAACATCATCGACCCAATGACAGCCAGTAAAACAACATTGAAAATATAGTTCAGGCATTGCCCGACCCAGTTCATTGCATACTGTCTTGTTGCCGGAAACATACCGAAACCGATAAACACCGGGCCAATCATTAAAATCATTGCCAGTGAGACTTTAGCCAAAATGTAGTAGGCAAACATGACACCCAGTAAAATCATCATGGCTATCTTAAGCTGCCAAATGGCAATGACATAAGTCAAAATCGATCCGGCTTCATAGAAATCTAGTTTATTTTTTTGAAGCTCCAGCGTTTCCACCGCAGCATTGGTGTCATCCATGACTTTATCCAATGCGCCACCGGCATAATCAGTATTACTCAGAGCTTTTGCCAAGTCATCAGGTAGGACGTAAATTAAATTGGCAAGTTCCGCATAATAAGAAGCGTTGAATGCCAAAGTAACCAAAAACGTCATGGTTATCATGCGTTTAAGAAAATCGACAAACATCTCGTCCATTCCGCCGCCCGACCAATACGAAACCATTATCATCAGCAGGTAGATACCGAACATGGTGGAAAAAACCGGCGCGACATTGGAAATCAGATTGCTTGCCGTATCAAACAGATTGCTGCCCATATTGTCGGCAACAAACTGTGTCATATCCACAAAAAATGTTGATTTTTCAGCCATAACTTTTCATTTCGTCAAAACCGCCGCTTTGCCGGAGGCAAGGCGGCGGCTGTAGGTTGGCAAACGCTGTCAGATCGTACCGCAGGCTTTGCGGTCGGCTTTGGATTTGGCCGTGATTTGGCAGGAAATGATATTTTGCTGCTGCATGGCACGAACTTTTTCCCCATGGTGTGCCAAACGGTCAGCCAAATCCAAGGCTACCTGACTGTTGGCAATTTGAGCTTGCTCTACAGCGATACGGTTTTGCAGGTCTGCCGCAGCCTTCGCATCTTTCGTGCGGTTGATTTCCTGCATTAGGGTATTCAACGTATCAACACGTTTCTGTACTTTTGAAATGGCAACATAGGCATTGTTGTAAGCCTTAACCAATGCTTCGGCATCCCCATCCGTTTTATATGCTGATTTGTCAGCCAGTTTTTTCACGTCTTTAATTTCCCCATAAATACCCTTCCATTCGTCAGGTACTTGGTTCAGCACATCGTTTTTGGCGATTTGCCCAAGATTGCGCGAGCCGGTCAATGCCTTAACTTGGTCTTTGAGCTGCTTGATCTGATCAAGCTGGTTGTCAATCTGCTGTTTCATTTGGATGCCCTGTTGAATAGCCTGAGCCACCGCAGCACCGTCGAACACCGGGATACCGCTCGCAACAGCCGGAGCAGCTACCCCTAACGCCAAGACGGCGGAAAGTGCCGCCGCAGCGGCAGATTGTCTGAATTTGGATTTCATGAATCATCTCCTTGCAAAGATAAAATAAAGCCGCATTGCGGCCGGAAGCAAAAAGGCCGTCTGAACGTTTCAGACGGCCTGTTGCCGGATTTAGGCAGTCGGTAGGCTTTCAGCCTTTTTCTGCCTCGTATGCGCTTCCCGACGCATCTGCTGGAATACCGGCAGCCAGTCATCGGGTTTTTCGCTACCGCATGACTTCATGGCTTCGTGCATGATATGCACGTTGGCGGCGTTGCCTGACAAAACAGCGATTTCTTCATCCATGCCTTGCAGGTTGAGCTTGGCCAGCGAGCTGCCCATGTTTTGTTTAACCAAGAATGTGCGGCTTTTTTCGCCCAATCTCGCCATTTCCCTAAACTCTTTTTCTGTCAGGCCGATACGCGAGTAATTACCTTCGTATTCGGCAGCCGGGTTGGGCAGCAGAATTTTGGTTACGGTCTGCTCTACTACCGTATCAAAGATAGGCGAATTGATGGCATCTTTTGGCGATTGCGTCGGCAAAACCAGCAGGCCGCCCAATTTACGGTCGGTTTTCAGGCCGTCGAGAATAAAGCGGGCAGTCGTCGGATACGACGCAGGCAGCCAAAACTCCTCTACCACGGTAAACAACGCGCTTCTGGTTTTTGCCACTCGATCCAGCATGATGTTTTTCATGTAGAACAGGCAGGCAAGCAGCGGCTCGGTCGGCCGGTAGTTGGTTTTCAGGATGTCGGTCAAGTCAAAGCCGACGCGGAAAAACTCGTCGGGATTGAACAGGTTTGACGGATTGTCAAAACACCAACCGAAACGGCCTTTGCCACACCAAATCTCCAAGCGTGTCAGCAGGCTGTTTTCTTCGGGGCTGGGCGGGATGGAGTGCAGCAGCGCACCCATGCGGCGGTATTGGAAATCCAAATTCATAACAGTATCTACTGCCATCTGAATCTGTTTTGTCTCTTCCGCCGTGTTTTCCTTATGCCCCTGACGCACACACGAACCTACCAAGTCATACAGGAAATCGCGTAGTCTCGGCGAATCAGGCCACTGGAACGGATTTAACCCTGTCGGAACACCCGCATCAAGCGCAAAGTATGTGCCGCCGATAGCGCGGATAAAAATTTCCAGCCCCTTGTCTTTGTCCATCGCAAAAATAAAAGGGTTGAACCGCTCGGCAAAGCTCAACAACGCCGCTACTGTAACGGTTTTACCCGTACCGGTTTTACCCAAAATCAGCGTATGCCCGGCAGGATACTCTCCATTGACAACAATTTCTTTAGGGTCGGTGTAATGGAAGTTAAAGTCATACAGCGTGCCGCCGTCGGTCTTCAACGGCATCACGGCAGAGCCGTCTCCCAACGGATTACCCCTGCTTTTACCGTGTGCATAATTGAACATAGGAAACGATGCGGCCAAATTGGTTGTCGCCTTGGGAAACGGGCGCGGCTTGACCGAAGCGGCCGGAAACTGACTGAAAAAAGTAAACTCCGCCGATAAAGAGGCACGGACAAAACGAAAACCGCCCGTATTGAGAAAACGGGCGGAAACGGTTTGGCCGTTTGAATAAGCCTCTTTCGGCGTATCGCCAAACACGACCAAAGCACCATGATAGTCGCCAAACATCAATTCCCCGGATGCCATATGTCCTTTGGCCTCAGTCAGCTCGTCATGCTGAAAAGTTGCCTGATCGTCAACCGACTCAAGTTTGTTGAGCTGGTCGTCGATTTTTTTCATCATCGTCGCTTGGCGGATGTAGGTAAAACTTTGGGTAAACACAAACTCGCAAGGCAGCGAAAGCGTATCTGTCAGCATCTTGGGCTTGGTTTGTCCAAACTCTTTCAAGTCATATAGCGTGGCATAGCGGGTTTTGTCCGAACTGCGCATTTCCAGCAGCTCCGCGCCGAAATGCAGGTTGGCTGACGGAATCGTGCGGTAGGCATTTGCCGTACCCAAGGGAATAGGCTCGTAAGTGCCGTTGCACAGCATCCCGATGAACTCGTAAAACTCGGAAAACAAAATACCTTTACTGTTTTTGTACACCTTTAAAACATACGGATCGTATTCCTCCAAGTGTTCGCGCAGCTTCGCAATCAGTTCTTCCGCTTCCGCTACCGCATCATCGATGTCTTCATACTTGAGAACACAGGTAATGTAGTAGATATTTTCAAAATACCTGTCCTGCCGGATTTTTTCCATATAACGCTCATAAAACGTCTGCGTAAACAGGGTATTGAAGCTGTATTCCCGATTCAAATCGATACGCTTGCGATGGTGTGTCAGCCAGAGCGCGAGGCGGCTGCCTTTTTCTTTGCCGACAGCAGCCAAAGTCTGATTCAGATTGAGATACTGCAACACAATATTGCGGTCGTTGACACCTTCAAAATGTCTCCCTTCGAGGCGAAAGGTAAACGCGACGCGGTTGTTTTCCAGCAATACCACATTTTCGCTGATATGCTGCTTATAACGAGGAAGGCTATCTTCCTGACCGCGTTGGCGCTTTAGAATCTTGCTCAAAAAATCGTTTGTAATCATCTCGTTGTCTTCCGTATTTGCTGCCTAAAACCGTATTGGTCTTGCCAAACAGCCGGTAATTGCGGCGGCGCAATACACTTAAAGTTGAAAGGCCGATAATGCGTAAAGCCTTGTCATCCTGTTGCGTCTGCGTATAGATAAAAGCCAAAACCGGCAGCGGAAACAGCAGCAGTAGAAAAGCCTTGGCCTGAAAGAAAGGCAACAGCATCATAGTTATCAACAGCGGCAGTCCGACAGACATAACCACCGGCACCATCGGCATCCCCAAAAATGTTGCCTCACGTTCCAAAGCCTTGTAGGACGGCAGATCGGTATCAACGTCAATAAAGTCGTTATTTCCCATAACCCTGCCTCAAGAACCGTAAAGCGACCACAAATAAGTAACTAATGTCGGGACAGCAGCTACCACAATTACTTTTAAACAAGCCTCTCCAAAATCACTCCAACTGCCTTTGTTTGACCAAATTTTTACCCCCGCAAACAACAGATAAAGGGTGGCACAGGTGCCGATAAAGATGTAAATGTTCTTACTCCAGTCTTTACCCTCGGAGTTGAGCTTGGACAAACCGCCGCCACCTGCCGCGTACGCATCCACCGCAAACAAGAGCGCGAACGCTGCCAGCGGCAGCAGATATGCCCACTTACCGACCGAAGCCGGTTTTACTGCAATATGGCCGGTTTGCTGTTGTTGAATTTCATTCATTTTGATTCCTTCATACAAAAAAGCCGCGCAAAGGCGGGGACAAAAAAAACCGGCATGACACCGGCACTATTAAAACTCTTGGAAAATATCCCATTCTGCATACTGCTTCTGACGCTGGGCATACACGGCCGTCTGAACGGCAGGCTGCACCGAAGCCGGTACGGGCTTGGGCTTGTAAGCCGCTTTCATTAAAGTGCCGCTGTCCGTATGGGTATAGGCAGGATTACCGCTCAACTTCGCATAGCGGTATTTCACGTTTTTCACATACGCCCGCGTCTCCGCATACGGCGGAATCCCGCCGTATTTCTGCACCGCGCCCGGGCCTGCGTTGTAACCGGCCAAAATCAGGTCAATATTTCCCCTGAACATTTGGCTCAAATACCGCAGATAGCGCGTTCCCGCGATGATGTTCTGTTCGGGGTCGTACAGCATTTTGGGCGATACCCCCATCTTGGCCGCCGTCGGCGGGATAACCTGCATCAGCCCCCGCGCATCTTTGTGCGACAAAGCAGTAGGCTTGCCCGCGCTCTCACGCCCGATGACCGCCCATACCAAATTTTTATCCAACCCCTGCGCCGCTGCGTGTTTCTCAACCAACGCCGCGTATTGCGGAAAGGTCAACTGCTCCGCGTGCGCCGAAAACGCAAAAAAACCGGCAGCAAGGCCGGTTAATAAAGTTCTTTTCATACACTCTCCTTTTGCCCAAAAAAAGCAATACTTAACCCTCCCGACAATTGGGATGCTTAAGTATTGCTTCTAAAAATACGCATTTAAGCGCCAAACTTGTGTCAAAACTGTGCCTGAATGTCTTTTGTATTGACTGTATCAGACTGTGTATGCAGACATCACTTATTTTAAAATCAAATGGTTATATTAATACCGTCTATTAG
>JVVZ01000080.1:0-10957 GCA_001062585.1 Neisseria meningitidis | reverse complement strand
ACTGTCTGCGGCTTCGTCGCCTTGTCCTGATTTAAATTTAATCCACTATATCTTTTGAAAGAAGCAAAATGTCCGATTTCCGTCAAGATTTTCTCAAGTTTGCGCTGGCGCAGAATGTATTGAAATTCGGTGAATTCACAACCAAGGCAGGCCGTCAGTCGCCTTATTTTTTCAACGCCGGACTGTTTAACGACGGCGCATCGACGCTGCAACTGGCGAAGTTTTATGCGCAGGCGATTATCGAGAGCGGCGTGAAATTCGACATGCTGTTCGGCCCGGCTTACAAAGGCATTATTTTGGCGGCGGCGACGGCGATGATGCTGGCGGAAAAAGGCGTGAACGTGCCGTTTGCCTACAATCGCAAAGAAGCGAAAGACCACGGCGAAGGCGGTGTGTTGGTCGGTGCGCCGCTCAAAGGCCGCGTATTGATTATCGACGACGTGATTTCTGCGGGAACATCTGTGCGCGAATCGGTCAAACTGATTGAGGCGGAAGGCGCAACGCCCGCCGCCGTCGCCATCGCGCTCGACCGCATGGAAAAAGGCACGGGCGAATTGTCCGCCGTTCAGGAAGTGGAAAAACAATACGGCTTGCCCGTCGTCGCCATTGCCAACCTGAACGACTTGTTCACGCTCCTGCAAAACAATGCGGAATTCGGCGGCTTCCTCGAACCGGTCAGAGCCTACCGCGAACGCTACGGCGTCGCCTAAAATACGATATACAAAAAGGTCGTCTGAAGACGGACAATCCCTTTTCAGACGACCCAACCCAATCAAACACACATTAAAACAACACATTCCACACTTTACACGGAAAACCCCTATGCCCGCCTGTATCTGCCCACACTGCAAAACCTCACTTTGGGTCAAAGACACCCAGCTCAACGTCGCACAAGGCTTTGTCGTTTGCAATAAATGCGAAGGCCTGTTCAAAGCCAAAGACAGCCTGGCGCCGTCTTCCGCCCCCGCCAATCCCGACACGCTGCCCAACGCCGTTACCGACGTCCGCCTCGTACACGACATGGGCGGCAACATCCGCAACCGCAAACAACTCTCCCGCCACGAAATCGCCAGCCTGCTCGACAGCGCCGAACGCGCCAAAAAAGCCAAAGAAGAGGCGGCACGGCGTACCGAAGAGGAAAAGCGTCGGGCAGAAGAAGAAAAACGGCGGACTGAAGAGTTCCAAGCCCTGATGGCGGCAGCCGCTGCCAAACCCGCCAAATCCGAAGAAGGCTTCAACTGGACGCTGGCGGTACTGGTTGCGCTGACCGTCCTCATCATGCAGCTTTTCTATCTGGTCTTGCTATGAACACATCTCTGGGTTTTGTCGCCGATTTTCGCGAAGCCGCGCCCTATATCCACTACCTGCGCGGCAAAACACTGGTTATCGGCATCACCGACAGCCTGCTCGAAGGCGACACCCTGAACCGGCTCGCCGCCGATTTCCATCTGCTTGCCGGCTTGGGCGTGCGGCTCGTGTTGGTACACGGCACGCGCCATTTCCTCAACCGCCTCGCCGCCGACAGACAATTCGTTCCGCAATACCACCGCAACCGCCGCATTACCGACGATGCCACCCTGCGCGACGCCAAGCAGGCGGTCGGCATGATACGCAGCGACATCGAAGCTGCCCTGTGCAGCAGCGCATCCGCCCCCTTGCGCAACAAACCGATTCCCACCGCTTCAGGCAATTTCCTCACCGCCCGCCCACTCGGCGTCATTGACGGCATAGACATGGGCTATACCGGCATCGTCCGCAAAACCGATACCGACTCCATCAACCGCCGCCTCGACGACGGCGCCATCGTCCTCATCAGCCCGCTCGGACACTCCTACGGCGGCAAAACCTTCAACCTCAGCATGAGCGAAGCCGCCGAAGCCGTCGCCGTCGCCCTTCAAGCCGAAAAACTCGTGTACCTGACCGAAGAAGCCGGCATTTGCAACGCCGACGGCGTCCTCATGTCCACCCTGTCCTCAGGCGAAGTCCGCCACCTGATAGAAACCGCGCACAACGTCCCCGTACGCCTGCTCCAAGCCGCCGTCAACGCCGTCGAAAACGGCGTCAGCCGCGTTCAAATCCTCAGCGGACGCGAAGACGGCGGACTGTTGCGCGAACTCTTCACCCGCGAAGGCTGCGGCACCGCCATCGCCCGCGACTCCTTCGTCTCCATCCGCCAAGCCCACAGCCGCGACATCCCCCGCATCATCGCCCTGATCCGCCCGCTGGAAGAGCAAGGCATCCTGTTGCACCGCAGCCGCGAATATCTCGAAAACCACATCTCCGGCTTCTCCGTCCTCGAACACGACCGCAACATCTACGGCTGCGTCGCCCTCAAAACTTTCGACGACCCCGAAATCGGCGAACTCGCCTGCCTCGTCGTCTCCCCCGAAGCCCGCGACGGCGGCTACGGCGAAATGCTGCTCGACCACCTCTTCCAAAAAGCCCGCACCATGGGCATCCGCCGCCTGTTCGCCCTCTCCACCCACACAGGCGAATGGTTTGCCGAACGCGGTTTTCAGACGACCTCCCCCGACGCATTGCCCAAAGAACGCCGCCGCGATTACCTCGCCAATGGCCGCAATTCGCAAGTGTTCGTCCGAGAATTAGCCTAAACGGGATTTAAACCCAAGGTCGTCTGAAACTGCCGACGACCTTGTTTAACGCGCCCAAACATCAAACATGGCTTAAAAAACAAGCCTGACGGTTTGCCGCCCTCTTTCATGAAGAGAAGACGACAAACCGTCAGGCTTACGTTTTGAAAAACTCAAAAGAAAACGCTGTTGCCACAGGTTTTCAGGCGGCTTGATGTTCACAAAAAATCGATATCCCTCAACGGCCATTCCTCACTCAAAGGCGCGACAATTTCAAACGTCTGACCTTGATAGTCGAATTTGATTTTCCAAGCGTGGAGAAACATCCGCGATGCAGGCTTCCCGCCGTAGAGCGTATCGCCCAAAATCGGGCTGCCCAAGCTTTTCATGGCGACACGGAGTTGGTGGGTTTTGCCCGTATGCGGATGCAGGACGAACAAGCGCAGGCCGGGTTCTAAACTGTGGCTGCCAAATTCGGTCACAGCGGGATTTTCCATGCCGCGCGTCAGTTTCCATGCGCCGCGCCGCGATTTTTCCATATCGCCTTTGATCCAACCTTGCTTCTTAGACGGCTTGTCCGTTGCCAGTGCCAAATAAGTTTTACGCATGGTTTTGGCGGCAAACTGCTGCGCCAGCACCGACGCGCTTTGCGGGTTTAAGGCAAACAGCAGCACGCCGCTGGTCAGTTTGTCCAAGCGGTGCAGCAGCCAAACCTGCTCAAGACCGAGCTGCGCCGCCAGCGTCTGCGTCAGGCTGACTTCGCCCTCTTCCTGATGTACGGATACGCCGCAAGGTTTGTTGATGGCGACAAAATCCGGATGCCTAAATAAGATTTCCCACATTTCAGACGACCTATTTCAACATAATGCCGCCGCCCGCCAAAGTGATGACGCCCAATACGCAAAACAGTACGCAGGCGGAAATCCGCACGGCTTTGGCGGGGATTTTTTTCATCAGCATATCGCCCAGATAAACCACTGGGACAGTTGCCAACATCAATCCGGCAACGCTGCCGAGTACGACCATGGATAAGGATTGGTATTTTGCCGCCAGCAAGACTGTGGCGATTTGGGTTTTGTCGCCAATTTCCGCCATGAAAAACAGAAAAACCGTCGCCCCGAACGCGCCGTATTTGAGCCAACGGCTGTCCGGGTTTTCATCTTTATCGGGCAGGAGCAGCCACAAGCCGACCGCGATGAAGCTGATGCCGACGACCCATTTGACGGTCTCAGGAGAAATGGCTTCCGCCAGCCATACGCCGACAAATGCGGAGACCAAATGATTCAGTAAAGTGGCAATGAAGATGCCGGAGACTACCGCGTTTTTCTGGGCGAAACGAGCGGCAAGGAAAAGGGCGAGCAGTTGCGTTTTATCACCGATTTCGGCAATGGCAACGCCCAGTATTGAAGAGAAAAATGCTTCCATAAGATACTCAACCGAAGCGGGCAAAAACAAAAAGCGTTGCACATACCGCCCGCAAGGGTATGGACAACGCTTACGTCTTGCCTGTCTCCCTGTTGTCAGGAAGATGCCGCCACCATGACCGATCTTTGTCGAACTCGGTCAATTATGTTGATAACGGCTCTGATTGTCAGTGAAAATCAGATGGCTACTCCCGTAAGAGTGTGCGCATTATAAAGAGGTTGGCACGTAAAGACAATCATAAAGGTCGTCTGAAACGGCTTTCACTTTCCAGAAGCTATTTTTACCTGCTTCACAAAAATGCGTTTCAGACGACCTTTGGTGTCAGACTCAGCCAGCATCAATACAATAATTTGCTGGGTTTGTGTTCGGCTTCGGACAGCTCCACCGCGTTGAGCAGGCTCAAATCCAAAGATGTTTCGGAGATACAGGTTTCGCCGAACACATTGCAATACGTCATGACAAGCTTCATGATGCCGCCGAATTTTTTCTCCGGCAGACTTGCCGACAGCTCGCGGATATCGCCAAAGACGCTGCCGTACACTTCTCCCGAGGCCAGCATATCCAAGCCGTCGCCAACGATAACCAATTTGCTGACCGCTTCAACGATAGCGCGTTCCGCCGCTTTATCGGACACGGACGACACTTGCAGGCGGATGTTTTTCGCCATGCCTTTGCCGTGGTTTCGGATAGTCAATGCCAGCATCTCCGGCTGTTCTTCCACGCTTTGCAGGGAAGCATGCAAGACGGGATGGACTTTTTCCTGCTGTATCAATTTTTCCCTGCGCAGCCATTCGTTCTTTTTCCGCGCAATGACCGAAACCGCCGTCCATGCCAACCACACCAGCGCAACGGCGCAAACCGCGGCAACAACGGGCGCCAAATCAGCAAGATAGTCTTTGGGGTTAAACCAAAGGCAGGCGGTCAGAAAGCCCGCAAAAAATATTACGACGTATAAAATCGGCGCGAAACGGCTTTGAATCGTAGCATGCATAGATTTTCCTGTTTGTGGCACAAAGGTCGTCTGAAACCGGACTGCGGCGTTTATCGCCATACAGCCGGAATTTCGGATGGCATTCTAACGTAAACCGTCCTTTTTCGGCGCAATTGAATAACAAGCGGTAACAGTTAGGAAATATACGGCACATTGCACCTGGTTCCTAGGCAGGCTCAACCCGTTTTCAGACGACCTCTTTCAGGCATTTGCCCGCTTCGCACAGGAAAGCGGATCCGACCTCATCCGCCCCTGATCAAGGGTTTTAATTGTTGAATATCAATCAATTAGATACATTATTTCACGCCGATATAAAACTTTTTCAATTTGTTGACAGTCTGTTACAATGCACTACTTCCGAACGGCGGCAAACCGTCCGTCATTCAAACTCAGAAAGGTTTTTATGGATAACAACTTTACCGAATTACTGCACCAATGGGTTCAGAAAATCAACGATCCGATGTGGACAGGGCTGGTGTATGTATTGTTGGGTGCAGGTCTGTTCTTCACACTTGCCACCGGTTTCGTACAATTCCGCCTGCTCGGACGCAGTATCAAAGAGATGCTCGGCGGCCGCAAACAAGGCGATGATCCGCACGGTATTACGCCGTTTCAGGCATTCGTAACCGGACTTGCCAGCCGCGTAGGCGTGGGCAATATCGCAGGTGTGGCGATTGCCATCAGCAGTGGCGGGCCGGGCGCGGTATTCTGGATGTGGATCACCGCATTAATCGGTATGAGTTCGGCGTTTGTCGAATCTTCGCTGGCGCAGTTGTTCAAAATCCGCGATTACGACAACCATCATTTCCGCGGCGGTCCTGCTTACTATATTACCCAAGGTTTGGGTCAAAAATGGTTGGGCATCGTATTTGCATTGAGCCTGATTTTCTGCTTCGGATTCGTTTATGAAGCCGTTCAAACCAACACCATCGCCGTAACCGCCAAAGCCGCGTGGGGCTGGGACGAACATGCGGTCGGCGTCGCATTGGTCATCATGACTGCGCCGATTATTTTCGGCGGTATCCGCCGCGTTTCCCGCTTTGCCGAAATGCTTGTTCCGCTGATGGCGACTTTGTATCTGCTGATGGCGCTCTACATCATCATCACAAACATCAGCCTGATTCCCCACGTCTTCGGTCAGATTTTTGACAGCGCGTTCAACTTTGAAGCAGCCGGCGGCGGCCTGCTCGGCGGCTTGATTTCGCAAACCATGATGATCGGTATCAAACGCGGCCTGTATTCCAATGAAGCAGGTCAAGGTTCTGCACCTAACGCCGCTGCGGCAGCCGAAGTCAAACACCCTGTTTCCCAAGGCATGATTCAAATGCTGGGCGTATTCGTCGATACGATTATCGTATGTTCCTGCACGGCGTTTATCGTTTTGGTTTATCAACAACCTTATGGCGATTTGAGCGGCGCAGAGCTGACCCAAGCAGCGATTATCAGCCAAGTCGGCGCATGGGGCGCAGACTTCTTGGCAATCATCCTGTTTATGTTTGCCTTCTCTACCGTCATCGGCAACTATGCCTATGCCGAATCAAACGTGCAGTTCATCAAAAGCCATTGGCTGCTGACCGCCTTGTTCCGTATGATGGTATTGGGCTGGGTATATTTCGGCGCAGTCGCCAACGTCCCGCTGGTTTGGGATATGGCGGATATGGCGATGGGTACGATGGCATGGATTAACCTGGTCGCCATCCTGCTCCTCTCTCCGCTTGCCTTCCTGCTGTTGAGGGACTACACGGCGAAACTGAAAATGGGCAAAGACCCCGTCTTCAAACTTTCCGAACATCCGGGCTTGAAACGCAAAATCAAATCCGATATTTGGTAAACCCATAGCCCGGTTAAAAAGGTCGTCTGAAACACCATACAGCGTTTCAGACGACCTTTTGCCTTTTACCGAATCTCCCCAAACCAATCCGTTTCAGCCCAGCCGAAAATCCTTTATTCAGAAACCTGTATCTCCCTATCGATTCCCGTTACAATACCGCCCGATAAACCCAAAAATCTCAACAAGATAGCCCAATCATGAACGCCTCACAACGCGAACGCTTCGTCAAACGCTGGCTCAATTCCTACGAACGCTACCGCTACCGCCGCCACATACACGCCGTCCGGCTCGGACTGGCCGTACTGTTTGCCACCCTGCTCGCCAAACTCCTCCACCTCCAACACGGCGAATGGATAGGCATGACCGTATTCGTCGTCCTCGGCATGCTCCAATTTCAAGGCGCGATTTACTCCAAAGCCGTCGAACGCATGCTCGGTACCGTCATCGGTTTGGGCGCAGGCCTGACCCTGTTGTGGCTCAACCAACACTACTTCCACGGCGGTATCCTTTTCTACCTGACCGTCGGCGCCGCCAGCGCAGCCGCAGGTTGGGCGGCGGTCGGCAAAAACGGCTACGTCCCCATGCTTGCCGGACTGACCATGTGCATGCTCATCGGCGACAACAGCAACAACTGGCTCGACAGCGGCCTTATGCGCGCCATGAACGTCCTCATCGGCGCCGCCATCGCCATCGTCTCCGCAAAACTCCTGCCCCTTCGTTCCACGCTCATGTGGCGGTTTATGCTTGCCGACAACCTGACCGAATGCGGCAAAATGATTGCCGAAATCAGCAACGGCAAACGCATGACCCGCGAGCGACTGGAGCAAAACATGGTCAAAATGCGCCAAATCAACGCCCGCATGGTCAAAAGCCGCAGCCACCTCGCCGCCACATCAGGGGAAAGCCACATCAGCCCTGCCATGATGGAAGCCATGCAGCACGCCCACCGCAAAATCGTCAACACCACCGAGCTGCTCCTCACTACTGCCGCCAAGCTGCAAGCCCCCACCCTCAACGAACACGAAATCCGCCTCCTTGACCGCCATTTCAACCGTCTCCAACGCGACCTGCGCCTGACCGTCCGCCTCATCAAAGGCCACTACGCCCGCCGCATCCGCATCGACACCTCCATCAATCCCGAGCTGGGCAAACTCGCCGCCCGCCTCCATTACGAATGGCAGGGCTTCCTCTGGCTCAGCACCAATATGCGCAACGAAATCTCCGCACTCGTCATCCTCCTGCAACGCAGCCGCCGCAAGTGGCTGGACAAACACGAACTCCAACGCCTGCGCGAACACCTGCGCGAAACCCGCGAAGGCGATTTGGAAGAAGAGGTCGTCTGAAAACAAATCCTTTCAAAGAACCCGCCATATCAAAGAAAAACAGAAAACAGATTCAGCCAGACAACCCGCCAAGATTTTTCGAGAAGCGCTGCACCCACATTTAGGATGAAAATGTTTCCGCAAAAAAACCAGCGCGGCGAAAGGGAAGCAGAACAAAGACCAAGATTTCAGACGACCCCAAACCCTGCCATCTCCTGCAAAAAGGAAAAACGTATGGACTACCCCGCCCTGCTCGCCGTCCTGCAACAACACGCCAACCCCGAACGCGCCGTGCCGATGCAGGCATACATGAAACACCGCTTTACCTATTTCGGCATCGGCAAACCCCAGCTTGCCCGCCTGTGCCGCCCGTTTTTCAAAGGCGCCGCCAAACAGCCGGTCGATTGGGATTTCGTGCGCCGCTGCTGGGACGACCCGAACCGCGAATTGCAATACGCCGCGCTCGAATACCTGAAAAAAATGCAGCAGCACCTGACCCCGCAAGACATCCCGCGTTTGCAAACGCTGATTACCGAAAAATCATGGTGGGACAGCGCCGACGTACTCGACCGCATTGTCGGCGACATTGCCCTGCGCCACCCCGAAGTCAACACCGTCCTATTAGCATGGAGCACGGACGACAACATCTGGCTGCGCCGCGTCGCCATCGACCACCAACTGCTCCGCAAACAACGCACCGACACCGCACTACTGGAAAAAATCATCTGCAACAATCTGGGGCAAAAAGAATTTTTCATCAACAAAGCCATAGGCTGGGCATTGCGCGATTACAGCAAAACCAACCCCGAATGGGTACAAGGCTTTATCAACCGACACCGGCACAAAATGGCCAAACTGAGCTTGCGCGAAGCGGGGAAATATTTGCCGCCAAAGGTCGTCTGAAAGCTTGGGCTTCAACGAAGTTTCTGCAGAGCCAAAATGTAAAAAGCGGTCTGCACTTGCATTTATCAAAGTGCAGACCGCTTTCTACTTTAATTTCATTTGAGTAATACTAAAACATCACTCATCCTTTACACAAACCCGCTTTGTGCAGACTTACGCTTACCCGTTAAATTTCAGCGTTTGCAGCTTTTCTTTAATCTCTTTTTCCAATTCGGCAGATTCTAAAAAGAGTTTGTCCAAATCCGCCGAAAATCCCGCCATTTTCTGCGAAAATTCATCGGCGGAAATATCCACATAATCTATCTTTACCTCGAAATACTGCCCCGCCGACAGGCTGTAGTTTTTGGCTTTAATTTCATCGTAGCTGACCACCACGCTGAAATCTTCCACAGCCTGTTTGTGCGTGAAGGTATTACAGATTTTTTGTTCTTCTGCGCGGGAGAGTACGGTTTTTTGGTTTTTGCCGTCTTTGATTTTTTCGCCCAAGCCCGATGCGTCGATTAACACCACTTCGTCTTTATTGGCTTTGTCGATAAACAGAATAGAAACGTTGGTTCCCGTGGTGGCGAAAATATTGGAAGGCATGGACACCACACCGGCGAGCATTTTGTTTTCTACCAGATGTTCGCGGATTTTTTTGTCGATGCCCGATTGGGCGGTGATAAAGCCCGTTGGCAACACAATCGCCGCTTTGCCCTTTTCTTTCAGGCTAAACAAGATATGCTGGATAAAAAGCTGGTAGATTTCCATCTTATCCGTATCTTTCGCCTTGATTTTCGGGATACCGGCAAAAAAGCGTTCGCGGTTTTCCTCGCCTTCCAATTGGTCGCGAAAATCGCTGAAATCCAATTTAAACGGCGGATTGGAAACAATGAAATCAAATTTTTTCAGACGACCTGAAGCGTCTTTATGGGCGGGCGACAAAATCGTATTGCCCTGAACCACATTATTCAAGGAATGCACCAAATTGTTCAAAATCAGATTCAGCCGCAAAAGATTGGACGATTTTTGCGAAATATCCTGCGTATAAATCATACATTTATCTTCACCGATGGCATGGGCGACGTTCATCAACAGCGTTCCTGAACCGGCCGACGGGTCGTAAACGTCCACACTGCGGATTTGTCCGCGCACCTCCTCCGGCACCAAAATATCCGCCATAATCCGCGCCACCGCGTGCGGCGTGTAGTATTCGGCGTATTTGCCGCCAGAATTGCTGTTGTAGTCTTTAATCAGGTATTCAAAAATCGTGGCGAAAAAGTCGAATTTTTGCGCAAAAATTGCCTCGAAACTGAAACCTGCCAGCTTGGAAATCAGCGCGCGGCAGAAATCATCGCGGCGGCCTTCATCGGTAATATATTGACTGATACGCTCGAACAACACAATTTTCGCCCCGCCTTCGGTTTTTACCGAAAACAGCTCCGCATTATGTGCGGCAATATCGGTGAGCGTATCGTCAAAGAGTTTGGCAAAGTCTGCGCCGTTTTGTCGCTCGGACAGATATTTTATGGAATGTTCGGGCTTCAAAACGGCGGTTTTTCCCTCAATATCCATATTGACGAACTCGATTGGCTCGTCGGGATTTTCTTTGCGAATTTGTTTAACTTCAAAATCGTATTTATCGTTTAAGAATTTATACAAAAACGCCTGACTGATGATTTTAAATTCGTTGCCGTCATTGCCCAAACCGTAGTTGGCGCAAATGGTTTTCAAGCTGTCAATCAGGGCTTTGGTTTGTTCGGTAAAGTGTTGTTCGGTCATTTTTTATCTCGTTCTTTTTATTGTATCGGTTGGATTCTTGAATTCGACCTTTTCAACGTGAAATGGTTTGTCGGATACCAGTATCCGACCTTGTATATCGAAACACCCGTATCATAGCAACAAACCGCCCGCC
>JVVZ01000079.1:0-5304 GCA_001062585.1 Neisseria meningitidis | reverse complement strand
CTCTTTGAGCTAAGGCGAGGCAACGCCGTCCTGGTTTAAAGTTAATCCACTATAAACGGTTTGCCTGAGCCGCATATTTAAAATACAAAGGTCGTCTGAAAAGGGCTGTGATAAAATCTTTGCGTTTTCACATCCCTTTCAGACGACCTTTTTATGTTGAACCCATCCCGAAAACTCGCCGAACTTGTCCGTATTTTGGAAGAGGGCGGCTATATTTTTGCCGGCGATCCCGTGCAGGCGACGGAGGCGTTGCGTCATGTCGAGGGCGGCTTGGAAGGCAAAATCATCCGCCGCGCGGAGATGATAGACAGAGACCGCCGGCTTCGGCATACCTTGGAACAAGTGCGGACCGGGTCGTTTTGGCTGTGGGTCGTGGCGGCGACGATGATGTTTAGCGGCGGCTTTTCCGGCACTTACCTTCTGATGGACAGCCAAGGGCTGAATTTTTTCCTGATTTTGGCGGGCGTGTTGGGCATGAATACGCTGATGTTGGCGGTATGGTTGGCAACGTTGTTCCTACGCGTGAAAGTGGGGCGGTTTTTCAGCAGTCCCGCGACGTGGTTTCGGGGTAAAGACCCCGTCAATCAGGCGGTGTTCCGGCTGTATGCGGACGAATGGCGGCAGCCTTCGGCGCGTTGGATCGCCGGCGCGACTTCACACAGTCTATGGCTCTGCACACTGAGCGGGATGCTGGTATCGGTATTGCTGCTGCTTTTGGTGCGCCAATATACGTTTAACTGGGAAAGCACGCTGTTGACCAATGCCGCTTCGGTACGCGCGGTGGAGATGCTGGCGTGGCTGCCGTCGAAACTCGGCTTCCCCGCCCCCGATGCGAGGGCGGTGGTCGAAGGTCGTCTGAACGGCAACATCGCCGATGCGCGCGCATGGTCGGGCTTGTTGGTCGGCAGCATTGCCTGCTACGGCATCCTGCCGCGACTGCTGGCTTGGGCGGTGTGCAAAATCTTTTTAAAAACAAGCCAAAGCAAGCTGGATTTGGAGAGGCCTTATTATCAGGCGGTCATCCGCCGCTGGCAGAACAAAATCGTCGATGCGGACACGCGTCGGGAAACCGTGTCCGCCGTTTCCCCGAAAATCACCTTAAACGACGCGCCCAAATGGGCAGTCATGCTGGAAACCGAATGGCACGAAGGCACATGGTTTGCGGGCAGGCTGGCTCAGGAATGGCTGGATAAAGGCGTGGCGGCGAATCGTGAAGAAGTTGCCGCTTTGGAAGCGGAGTTGAAACAGAAACCCGCCCAGCTCCTCATCGGCGTGCGCGCGGAAACCGTCCCCGACCGCGGCGTGTTGCGGCAGATTGTCCGGCTTTCGGAAGCGGCGCAGGGCGGGGCAGTGGTACAGCTTTTGACGGAACGGGCGCTTTCAGACGACCTGTCCGAAACATTGGATCACTGGCGCAACGCGTTGGCAGAGTGCGACGTGGCATGGCTGGAACCTGACAAAGCGGCGCAGGAAGGTCGTCTGAAAAACCAATAAACGTACTTGAAATGCCCCATAAAGCCGCCATCCTGAAAAAGGTCGTCTGAAAATCCATTCTTTCAAAATATGATGAACAACCAACCCCTTTCCCTCGCCGTCGTCGGACACACCAATACCGGCAAAACCTCGCTCCTGCGCACCCTGTTGCGCGACAGCGGGTTCGGCGAAGTCAAAAACGCCCCGTCCACCACGCGCCATGTTGAAGAAGCCGCGATTACCGACGGCGCCGACACGCTGCTGTACCTGTACGATACGCCCGGACTCGAAGATGCCGGCGGCGTTTTGGATTGGCTGGAAACCCATACGGATGCGCGCGCCGACGGTATCGAGCGGCTGCAAAAGTTCCTCGACAGCCACGGCGCGCATCACGATTTCAACCAAGAAGCCAAAGTGCTGCGGCAGCTTTTGCAAAGCGACATGGCGTTGTACGTCATCGACGCGCGCGAACCCGTCCTCGACAAATATCGGGACGAATTGACCATCCTTTCATGGTGCGCCAAGCCGGTCATGCCCGTGTTCAACTTTACTGGCGGACAGCTTCCCGAAGCGTGGACGACCATGTTGGCGCGCCGCAACCTGCACGTTTTCGCAGGGTTCGACACTGTCGCCTTCGATTTTGAAGGCGAATTGAACCTTTGGAACAAGCTCGCCACCATGCTGCCGCAACACGACATCATCGACCGCCTGACCGCCTCCCGCCGCCGCGAATGGACGCGTCTAGACAAAGAAGCGCGCCACGAAATCGCAGGTTTCCTGCTCGATGTGGCAGCCTTCACGCAGGAAATCGACGAAAACGACGACCCCGCGCCCGTCCTGCAAACCATGCAGGCAGAAATACGTCAGCTCGAACGACAGATGCAGCAGCGGCTGTTTGCCCTCTACCGCTTCTACCATAGCGAAATCGACGGCGGCGACTGGGTGCCCAAAGCCTTTCATCAAGACCCGTTCGACAGCGAATTGCTCAAGCAATACGGCATCCGTACCGGCACGGGCGCGGCAACCGGCGCGCTCATCGGCTTGGGGCTGGACATCGCCACGCTCGGCGGTTCGCTCGGATTGGGTACGGCAATCGGCGGCTTTTTGGGCGGCATCCTGCCCAATACCCGCACCATTTCCGACAAGCTCACCGGCCGCCAAACCCTGCACACCGACCCCGAAACCCTGACCCTGCTCGCCGCCCGCGCCCTCGATTTGCTCCACATCCTGCAAACGCGCGGCCATGCGGCGCAATCGCAAGTCGAGTTGCACAGCCGCAAAGCGCCCTGGACGCCGGACAAACTCCCGTCCGAACTCAACAAAGCGCGCAGCAGGTGGAAATGGTCGTCGCTCAACACCCACCTCCCCGAAACCAGCCGCGCCGAACGGGAAGAATATACGGAAAGTTTGAGTAGGAAATTGGGCAAGTAGGCAGGCGGCGGACAGTCGGTTCCCAAACTTCAAAAATACATCAGGACGAAGATGCCCAAACTTTATATGTTCTATCTCGGCGGTAACGCAGGCCGCTCCAATATCGAAGTGCACGACATCCAATTTGCCGTGTGCGACGATTACCGTGAAGCCATCCCTGCGCTCAAAGCCGCATGGTTCGGCGATGCGGACAAAATCCACATTGACGGCTGGCAGGTTGTCGAATGGGTGGACGGTTACGATATTGACGTATCCGACCACGCCGAGCCGCAGGGGTCGTCTGAAAACGTCCCGCACCTGTATTTCGTCAATGTCGGCGGCTATCGCGCGGGGCAGCTTGCCGAGGCGCACGCTTTCGGACTGTTCGTTGCTGCCACGCCCGCCGAAGCCAAACAAAAAGCCCTGCAAACCCTGTTGACCGACCATGTCCAGCAGCATAAAGACAATTTAAAAGACGTGGACAACCTGCTCCGGCTCGACCGTATCGGCAATCACACCATCCGCCTGACCCCGAATCCGCACGGTAAGCCTGCCGAAATCGGCTTTCAGGGCTATTTACCGATTTAAAGTACCCACCATGAAAATTACCAAGATATTCACCTTCGACTCCTCACATATGCTTGACGGGCATGACGGCAAATGCCAAAACCTGCACGGGCATACCTACAAACTCGAAATCACCGTTTCAGACGACCCCGTCAGGGGCGGGCCGAAAGACGGTATGGTGATGGATTTCACCGACCTCAAAGCCGCCGTCAAAAAACACATTACCGACCCTTTCGACCACGCGTTTATCTACAACGGCGGCAACGACCGCGAATGCCAAATCGCCGCGCTCTTGGAGGGCTGGAACATGAAAACCCTGTGCCTGCCTTGCCGCACCACTGCCGAAAATATGGCGGTCGAAATGTATGACCGTTTGAAAAACGCGGGGCTGAAAGTGTGCAGCGTGAAATTGTGGGAAACGCCGACATCGTGTGCGGAGTATGAAGGGGAGTAGGGGCGCGGTTTTGCCAGCGAACCAAAATCATCCGTTAAAAAGCAAAAAGGTCGTCTGAAAATCCGATTGCCCATGTTTCAGACGACCTTCCATATCAAATACACCCATTAAAAGGTACACCCATGAAACTCCTTTCCACCCTCTTAGTCCTCCTCGTCGCCGCCGAACATTTCTACATCGCCTGGCTTGAAATGACGCAGATTCCCAGCGAAAAGGCGGCGGAAATTTTCAAACTGCCTTATGAATTTATGGAACAAAAGCAAGTGCAGACCCTGTTCAGCAACCAAGGGCTGTATAACGGCTTTCTCGGCATCGGGCTGGTGTGGTCTAGGTTTGCCGCGCCGGACAATGCCGTTTACGGCGCGACAATTCTGTTTCTCGGCTTCGTGTTGATTGCCGCCGCATGGGGCGCGTTCTCTTCCGGCAACAAAGGCATACTCGTCAAACAAGGTCTGCCCGCGATGCTGGCGGCGGCAGCGGTGTTGGCGGTATGAAAAAAATCAGCGTCGCCCCCGAAAATCCGCAATACCGCATCGTTGAAATTTTCGAGAGCCTGCAAGGCGAGGGCTGGAACACGGGTATGCCTGCCGTTTTCGTCCGCTTGGGCAAATGCAATCTGGCGTGCGGCTGGTGTGATACCGATTATTTGAAATTCGGCATGATGAGCCTGTCCGACATCTTAGGTCGTCTGAAAACCTACACTGCGCGCAATATCATCATCACCGGCGGCGAGCCGACCATCCAGCCGCATCTCGATACGCTGTTGGACGCGCTCAAGGCAGAAGGCTATTTCCTCTGTATCGAAACCAACGGACTCAAGCCCGCGCCGCCGCAAATCGACTACGTCGCCACCAGCCCCAAAGCCTGCTACGCCGCCAAATATGAAACCAACTGCATCGCCGAGGCCAACGAAGTACGCATCGTGGCGGACGGCGATGTCGTTGCGTTCTGCCAAAATATGGAACGCAAAATCCGCGCACACCATTACTACCTTTCCCCCTGCGAACAAAACGGCGTGATGAATATCTACGACACCATCCGCCAAATCGGTCTCTTAAACAGCCGCCCCGACGCGCCCGTGCATTGGCAGTTGAGCATGCAGACGCACAAATGGGCGGGGATAGAGTAGGTTTCAGACGACATATTGATGTAAGGTTGGGGAGTTAAAAGGTCGTCTGAAAAGATAAAAGGGCTGGGTATTGATATCCGGCCCTTTTTATATGGCAAATGCAAAAAATAAAGCCGATACACAGTATAATCGCCTTATTTTGCCTGACTTTATAAAAACATCATGAAACGTTTCTGGAAATACTTGCTTTGGACGCTGGTCATCCTGTTGCTTGTCGTAGCGGTCGTCCTCTACATCGTTCCCTATTATCTGAAACAGCGCGAAATCCAAG
>JVVZ01000002.1:0-776 GCA_001062585.1 Neisseria meningitidis | reverse complement strand
GGGTCGTCTGAAAGTATAGTTTATTCAGACGACCTTTGTCATAAAACGGGCTTGACGGTATTTATTCAACATAAGCGGAGAAATAAGAGGGAAATGAATCCGACTTTCGCTGAACCGCGTGTTTGGTTTGATCCAATACCGAGAACATAGCAAAACCAAAAAAATTCTTATTAATCAAAATGTTGTATTGTAATATGAGTTTTCGACAGGCAAAAAAATAACCGCTGATAAGCGGTTTATTGTGGTGCCCAGGGTCGGACTCGAACCGACACACCTTGCGGCGGGGGATTTTGAGTCCCCTGCGTCTACCAATTTCGCCACCTGGGCTGGTGAAGAAGTCGCTATTATAGCGGCGTATTCGGGCTTGTAAAGCAAAATCTTGCCTTGTTTGCAGACATATTGCTTATATTTTTGATTTTTAAAAACATTAAATTCATTTTATTTTGTTCCCGACGCGCCCTACTCTTTCCACTTATATCAAACATCATTCATTTTCAGCCGAAAAACGGCATAAACCGCTATATTAAATGTTGCAAACGCGCTAAGATGGCAGCGTTCGTTTCATTTTTTTATTTTCAGACGACGTTCACACACCATACCCACATTGGAGAATTTTTATGATGCCTACTGCAATCCGTACCGCCATTTTGGGCGCATTCGCCCTTGCCACACTTGCCGCCTGCAAACCAGAAGCCAAAACGCCGGAACAAAATCCTGCGCCTGCTTCAGCCGCTTCTTCAACAGCGGCTCCGGC
This sequence comes from Neisseria meningitidis, assembly GCA_001062585.1. Taxonomy (GTDB): domain Bacteria; phylum Pseudomonadota; class Gammaproteobacteria; order Burkholderiales; family Neisseriaceae; genus Neisseria; species Neisseria meningitidis_D. The sequence goes on along the minus strand of JVVZ01000002.1, from coordinate 22 downwards.
CGAACAGCCTGCTTCCGCTCCC
>JVVZ01000078.1:0-7668 GCA_001062585.1 Neisseria meningitidis | reverse complement strand
TTGCCCGCCGTAATATAGACGACGCGGTAGCCGGCATCGAGATAGGGTTTGAATATGTTGCCGGGGAAGGTTTTGTTTTTAGCAAGGGATTGGCTGAGGTTGAGGCGCGGGCTGCGGACGAAGAAGCGGTGCAGGGTGTCGCTGGTGCCGTCTCCCTCGGAAACGAATTTGCGGTACACCCAGTCTTGCTGCCAGTGTTTGCCCAGTTCGCCCAAGAGGTCCCGTTCGGGATTGTCCATGTTCAAGAGATGTGCGCTCATGCTTTCCATGACGGTGAGAACGACGTTGGGACGGTGTTTTTCGACGGCGGCGTTTGCGGCGGTTTGGGCAAAGAGCTGCGTCAAGTCGGCGTCGGTTTTTTTATCGAGCAGGGTACTGATGAGCCGGCTGCCGTCTTCGTCGGAGACGGGATGGAAGTCGTTGCTGTTGCGGTATTCGTTGACTGCCCAGCTTAGGGAGGTCAGGGCGTTGGGAACGAGTTTGTTGATTTGCGGTGCGGCGGAAATCTGCATGGCGGTCTGACGCAGGGGGAATTTGCCGAACGAGCCGCGTATGCCTGCGGCAAGCGCGAGGACGGGTAAGAGTATGGCGGCAATCCAAGCGGTTTTCCCCCATGAGGTCGTCTGAAAGCGGGTGCGGCGGCGGATGAGGCTGAAGATTTTGCCAAAAACGAAAGCTGCGGCAATCAAGGCGACAAGACAAGGGATGACGGGATAGTCCGACCAGACGGTTTTCAGGACAGCGCGGGTATCTTCGTCCGCCAGCCCGAAGACGAAGACGTCAAATTGACGGTCGTAAACGCTGTAATAGAACCAGTTGCCCAGCGCGGCGGCAAAGGCGGTCAGGAAAAGGACGGTTGCGACGGTAGGCAGGAGGCGTAGGGTAAAGGCAGCGGTTTTCTGCGTAGCCAGTCCGAACAGCCCGATCAGGAAGGGGAAGGCGGCGGCAACGGAGGCGATTTTGATGTCGAACAACAGCCCTTTGACAAACAAAGCCGCCAAATCGCCCGTATAACGGCTGCGGATGTCGTCTGAAACGAAATGGTGCAGCATGAAGAAACGTTCGGCGGAGAAAACGGCGACGATGGATGCCCATAAAATCAGGCAGATGAGGAGGGTTTTCCGATAGGCGGTAAGGCGGGTCATCATAATTGGCGGGTAAGATGGGGTGGATGTAAATTTATATCAAATTGGGTAAGGTGTGATTTTACGGTTTAGCGGTATGGCTTTCAAGATATGGCAAAGGATTATCGGGAATAGGAGGGGCTTCAGACGCTGCTTTATTAGGCGTTTCTATGCAACTTCGTTGGCGTAGGAAGGGTCGCGCCACTGTATGGGTATTTGGATTTTTGTTAAACCGGTTTGGGCGGTTTTATAGTGGATTAAATTTAAATCAGGACAAGGCGACGAAGCTGCAGACAGTACGGATAGTACGGCAAGGCGAGGTAACGCCGTCCTGGTTTAAAGTTAATCCACTATAAAGGAAAAAGGTCGTCTGAAAACCTTCATCTTCCGTTTTCAGACGACCTTTGATGCGATAGCTGCCGCTTACAGCACTGATTTCACAGTATCCACCACATTTTCCACAGTAAAGCCGAATTCTTTGAACAGCAGTTCGGCAGGGGCGGATTCGCCGAAGCGGTTGATGCCGACGACTGCGCCGTTCAGTCCGACGTATTTGTACCAGCCGTCGGCGTGTCCGGCTTCTACGGCGATGCGCGGCAGGCCTTCGGGCAGGATAGCGGCTTGATAGGCGGCGTCTTGGCGGTCGAAGACGTTGGTGGACGGCATGGAAACGACGCGTACGGCGATGTTTTGTGCAGCGAGGGCTTTTTGCGCTTCCAAAGCCAGCTCGACTTCGGAACCGGTGGCAATGATGACGGCTTGGGCGTTGCCTTGGGCTTCGCTGATGACGTAGCCGCCGCGTTTGATGTCGTTCAGTTGTTGTTCGTTGCGCGCTTGGAATTTCAGGTTTTGACGGCTGAAAATCAGGCAGGACGGATGGTCTTCGGCTTTTACCGCTTCCGCCCATGCCACCAGCGATTCGGCGGTGTCGCACGGACGCCATACGTCCATGTTCGGAATCAGGCGCAGGGTGGCGGTTTGCTCGATGGGTTGGTGGGTCGGGCCGTCTTCGCCGAGGCCGATGGAATCGTGGGTGAAGACGAAGACGGGGTTGATTTTCATCAGCGCCGCCATACGCAGGGCGTTGCGTTCGTATTCGCTGAACATCAGGAAAGTCGCGCCGAAGGGTTTCACGCCGCCATGCAGGGCAAGGCCGTTCATGATGGCACCCATGCCGAACTCGCGCACACCGTAGTGGATGTAGTTGCCGCCTTTGTCGCGGGTAACGGAGACGCTGCCCGACCAGTCGGTCAGGTTGGACGGGGTCAGGTCGGCAGAACCGCCCACCAACTCGGGCAACTCTTTGGCGAGGATTTCGATGCTGTTTTGGCTGGCTTTGCGGGTGGCGATGGTTTCGGCTTTGGCGCACACTTCTTTCAATGCGGCTTGAACGTATGCATCGAAATTGTCCGGCAGTTTTTTATCCATGCGGCGCACGAATTCTGCGGCCTCGGCGGGATATTTGGCTTGGTATTGCGCGAACAGCTCGTTCCATTCCGCTTCCAGTTTCGCGCCTTGTTCTTTCGCGCTCCATGCGTCGTAAATTTCTTGCGGGATTTCAAATGCGGGGTAAGTCCAGCCCAAATGTTTGCGCGTGGCTTCGATTTCGTCCGCGCCCAAAGGTGCGCCATGGGTTTTGTGGCTGCCTTCTTTGTTGGCACTGCCTTTGCCGATTAAGGTTTTGCAGCAGATGAGGGACGGTTTGCCGGTTTCGGCGCGGGCGGCTTCAATGGCCGTCTGAATGGCGGCGGTGTCGTGGCCGTTTACGTTGGGAACGACGTGCCAGCCGTAGCTTTCAAAGCGTTGCGGGATGTTTTCGGTAAACCAGCCGTCCACTTTGCCGTCGATGGAAATATTGTTGTCATCATATAAAACAATCAGTTTGCCCAAGCCCAAGGTGCCGGCGAGCGAACAGGCTTCGTGCGATACGCCTTCCATCAGGCAGCCGTCGCCCATGAAGACGTAGGTGTAGTGATCGACGATGTTCAAACCGTCTTTATTAAATTCGGCGGCAAGGATTTTTTCCGCCAATGCCATACCCACCGCGTTGGCAATGCCTTGTCCCAACGGACCGGTCGTGGTTTCCACGCCGTCGGTGTAGCCGTATTCGGGGTGTCCGGGGGTTTTGCTGTGCAGCTGGCGGAAATTTTTCAGGTCTTCAATGCTCAGGTTGTAGCCGGTCAGGTGCAGCAGGCTGTACAACAGCATGGACGCGTGGCCGTTGGAGAGGATGAAGCGGTCGCGGTTGTAGAATTTGGGGTTGGCAGGGTTGTGACGCAGGAATTTCGTCCACAATACTTCCGCCATTTCCGCCATACCCATGGGCGCGCCGGGGTGGCCGGAATTTGCTTTTTGAACGGCATCGGCCGAGAGGAAACGGATTGCGTTTGCCAGTTGAGACATTTTGTACCTTCCTTGCTGTATTGGTTTGAAACGGTAACGGTAAAGAAAATTCCGTTGATTATCGCCCGATTCGGTCAGGCTTTCAAGGATATGGGCGGCTTTCAGACGACCTTTCCGTCTATCAGAAGGACAACTTCAAACCGGTACGGCATCGGTTTCGCGTTGTCCTGTTTTAAAAGTTGTCCGCATAAGGGGTCGTCTGAAACGGGCAAAGCAGATGAGATTAACTGTTATTCCGTTTTGAAACAGTAGTTTATAAATTTTTATCAGAGATATAGCGATTCGCTATAAGCATAGCGTCATCGGTTATATGCAACTGCTTGAATATCGCTGATTTCAGACTTGGGCAACGGAAAAATCAAAACGGGTGGCATATAAAAGCCAAGTAGGGCTTTTTGCTTTGGCCAAGTTCAAATGATATGATTCCGACGCATATAAAAGGTCGTCTGAAAAACCAATCAAACCAGTAATCAGAATAAAAGACCTGCGCGCAAACACACGAAGGAACACTGAAAAATGTCAACAGAAAACCAAGCCGAAAACGCTGTGTCAGAAGAAAAAAACGCTGCCCCGAAAGAGCAGTCCGAGAAACCGGCAAAAACCGCTCCGCCCAAACCCTCAAAACCCAAATCCAGCGTCATCCAAATCCATCCCGAAGGCGAACGCATCCATCCGAAAAAAGCGGAAGGGCGGTTCGCCAAATTGCGTATAGCCGCCGTATTGGCGACGCAGTTTGTGTTTTATGTGATTCCGTGGTTCAACTGGAGCGGCCGTCAGGCGGTACTCTTCAATATTCCGGACCGGCATTTCTTCATTTTCGGGCTGTCGTTGGGTATGGGCGACTTGATTTACCTTGCCCTGCTGCTGATGATTTGCGCCTTCGGGCTGTTTTGGTGGACGACGATTGCCGGACGCTTGTGGTGCGGCTATTCCTGCCCGCAGACGGTTTATACCGAAATCATGTTGTGGATCGACAACTTGGTCGAAGGCGACCGCAACAAACGCCTGAAGCTGGAAAAATCGCCGTGGAATTTCACTAAAATCCGCATTAAAGCAACTAAAGCTCTGCTGATTTTTCTTGTCTGCGCGTGGACAGGCATTACCTTTGCGGGCTGGTTTGTCCCGATCCGCCAGTTCGTTCCCGACTTGTTTGCCGGAGTGGCAGGCGGCGGCGCAATGTTTGCCGCAGCGTTTTACGGCTTCATGACCTTCTTCTTTGCCCACGTTATGCGTGAGAAAGTGTGCCTGCATATGTGTCCGTATGCACGCTTCCAAAGCGCGATGTTCGACAAAGACACGCTGATTATTTCTTACGATACCGAACGCGGCGAACCGCGCGGCGCACGCAAGAAAACCGCCAACAAAGAAGACAGCGGATTGGGCGACTGCATCAACTGCACCATGTGCGTACAGGTCTGTCCCGTCGGTATCGATATCCGCGACGGTTTGCAGTATCAATGTATCGGCTGTGCGGCGTGTATTGATGCCTGCGACGAAATCATGGACAAAATGGGTTATCCGCGCGGTTTGATACGCTATACGACCGAAGGCGCGTTGGAACACGAATATCCTGAAAGCGACATCAAAAAACGCTTGAAACGTCCGCGTGTGGCGGGATACGGCGCTGTTTTGCTGGTGGTTATTATTGCTTTCTTGGTCGGACTTTCCACCCGTAAAATGGTCGAAGTCGATATTCTGAAAGACCGCGGCGTGATGGTGCGCGAAAACAGCAAAGGTTGGCTGGAAAACGCATATAACCTGCGCATTATCAACAATAGCGAAAACGAACAAGTGATGACTGCGGCAGTCAAAGGCTTTGAAGAAATTGCCCTGACCGGATTGCCGGAAGGCGGCGTGAAAATCGCACCGCGCCAAACGTTGACCATCCCTGTCCAAGTTTCCACCATTCCCGAATACGCCGACAAGGGCAGCCATCCGATTGAGTTTACCTTCACTTATCGCGAAACCGGCAAAGCAGATGGCAAACCCACTATCTTGGAAGAAGAAGCAACCTTTATCGGAGAATAAAACGTGTCCGAGCAAAAACAAGTCAAACCTTGGTACAAACACATTTGGCCGTGGGTGTTGATGGCGGGTCCTATTTTCGTCGTGATTGCCAGTGTCGCCATGTTCTTCGTTGCCAAAGAACATGCAACCGATTTGGTAACGGACGACTATTACAAAGACGGCAAACACATCGACATCCAGCTTCACCGCGATGAAGAGGCAGTGAAGCGGCATATGCAGGTGCAAGTGCTGATCAGTCCGGATAAGGATGCGGCCAAAGTGTTTGTCAGCGGGGAATTCGATCCCAAGCAGCCTTTGAATCTCCTTTTGATGCACCCGACTAAAAAATCGGAAGACCAAACCGTCAAACTGCACCCCGTCAGCGCGGAAATTCAAAACGGCCGTATGGAGTATGAAGCGACTTTCAAACCCCTGCCGCCGACCAACCACTGGTATCTGCGCGTGGAAGATACCTCGGGTGTTTGGCGGGTGGAGGATAAATGGATAGTCAGTCAAGGCAATGCAATCAATCTGACCCCTATGAACAAATTGTTTGAGAACGCCAATCAGAAGCCGAAAGATTCAGGACAATAGTTTGACAGGCTCAAAAGGTCGTCTGAAAAATTTCAGACGACCTTCATGTTGTAAGGTTTGTGATGATGTTGGTGCAAATAAAGCGGGTAGCGGATATGGCAGTATCGCTTGTAAACGTAGCTGAATGAGTGTTAAGGCAGAACAACCGTTTTCAGACGACCTCGGCCGTCATGAAAGTAACAAGGACAAGGTATGAGCAAACGCTGGCGCAGGCTGACGGACAACGAAATCAAAATGGCAAAGCTGATTTTTGCCGACAGCATTGATTACGCCCGCGTCAAAATTTATCGCGGCATTCCTTGCCTGCCGACTATGCAGGTTGCCGTTTCGCCCAACGGGAACATCTATTTCCCGCGCAATAACTGTCCTGACGACTTCGCCCTCGCTTCCGAGTCCCATCAAATATGGATGATTCATGAATTGACCCATGTTTGGCAGTACCAGCAAGGATTTAAAACCTGGTTGGGCGGATTGTTTTTGTTCGTCAGCGGAGGCTACCGCCGCCGCCGTGCCTATCTCTATCCCAATCTGTCCGATATTTATCATTTTGGTATGCTGAATATGGAGCAGCAGGCGGATTTATTGGCGCATTATTACGCGTCGTGTTATCTAAAAGGCAACATATACAACGCCCAAAATCAAACCTTTCAAAAGATTTTAAAGTCGTTTATCGACGACCCGTGCCAAAAAGAATGGCTGCCTCAATGCAGGTTTTATCGAAAAAACAAACGGACTTGAAGGCTTTTGCTGTCTGAAAGATGGTGAAAACATATGCTTTCAGACAGACAAGTCCGTTATAATAGGCAAATTAACTATCATAACCACATCAAAGGTAAATCATGCCTTGGAACATACCGATTTTTCTGACTTGGATGCGCGTTTTGCTGATTCCGGTCTTTACTTTGCTGTTTTTCCTGCCAAAAGGGTGGATTGCACCGGAAACCGTTAATTGGACTGCCGCTATCATTTTCGCACTCGCAGCTGTAACCGATTGGTTTGACGGATTTTTAGCAAGGCTTTGGAAGCAAACTTCCGATTTCGGCGCATTCCTCGATCCCGTTGCGGATAAATTGATGGTAGCGACCGCATTATTGCTGCTGGTCAGCCTTGGCCGTACTTATGTTATTTTCGCCATTATCATCATCGGCAGGGAAATCACCATTTCCGCTTTGAGGGAATGGATGGCGCAAATGGGTAGGCGCAGCAGCGTTGCCGTTGCCACGATCGGCAAATTTAAAACTGCCGCGCAAATGGTTGCCATATTTTTATTGCTCTTAGCCTCCAATCGATTTGACAATATTTTTTACCTGACAGGTAACATATTGATGTTTATCGCATCTGTATTAACACTCTGGTCAATGTTCTATTATCTGAAAATGGCGTGGCAGGAAATCAAATAAAAAATAAAACAAACCCCTTGACGACAAGTTTTAAATCCATAATAATTGCGTCTTCTTCAGAAACAGCAGCAAGAAACAGACATTCGGCGGGAATAGCTCAGTTGGTAGAGCGCAACCTTGCCAAGGTTGAGGTCGCGAGT
>JVVZ01000077.1:0-2826 GCA_001062585.1 Neisseria meningitidis | reverse complement strand
GTTGGAGGGGATGTCCAACTTTTGGGGTGCAGTTCAGTTTTCAGACGACCTTTTTCAATGAACCAACGCGTTTATTCCCCGCCTTCGGCAATCTGCTTGAGGCGGTACAGTGCGTCTAAGGCTTCGCGTGGGGTGAGGTCGTCGGGGCGGATTTGGTTTAGGGCTTCGGCGAGTGCGTGGTGGGCGGGGTGGTTTTCTTGGCTTGCGGCGGTTTGGGGGGCAATGTCCGCCGTTTCGTTTGAGCTAAACCCGCTGTATTCGTTTTCAGACGACAGGGTGCTGAAGATGTCCAATTGCGGGCGGACGGCGGCGGCTTGGGCTTCGAGTTCGTCCAGATGTTTTTGGGCGGCTTTGAGGGCGCGGGTGGGCAGGCCGGCGAGTTTGGCGACGGCGATGCCGTAGCTTTTGCTGGCGGGGCCGGGCTCGATGTGGTGGAGGAAGACGATGTCTTGTCCTTGTTCGAGCGCGGAGAGGTGCATGTTGACTGCCGTTGCGTGGGCTTCGGGCAGTTTGGTCAGCTCGAAATAGTGGGTGGCGAAGAGGCTGAAGGATTTGTTTTTTTGCAGCAGGTGTTCGGCGATGGCGTGCGCGAGGGCGAGGCCGTCGAAGGTGGAGGTGCCGCGTCCGACTTCGTCCATGAGGACGAGGGATTGGTCGGTGGCGTGGTGAAGGATGTAGGCGGTTTCGCTCATTTCGACCATGAAGGTGGAGCGGTTGGAGGCAAGGTCGTCGGATGCGCCGATGCGAGTGAAGATTTGGTCGATGGGCCCGATTTGGGCGGCATCGGCGGGGACGAAGCTGCCGGTGTGCGCCATGAGGACGATGTGGGCGACTTGGCGCATGTAGGTGGATTTGCCGCCCATGTTGGGGCCGGTCAGGAGCATGAGGCGGTGTTTGTGGTCGAGGCGGGTGTGGTTGGCGGTGAAGTGGCGCACTTGCTGCTCGACGACGGGATGGCGGCCGTTTTCGATATGGATGACGGGATAGTCGGCGAACTCGGGGCAGACGAAGCCGCGTTCGGCGGCGGTGGCGGCGAAGGTGGAGAGTACGTCGAGGGCGGCGGCGGCTTTGGCGGCTTTTTGAAGCTGGGGAAGGGTCGTCTGAATGTCTTTGAGGAGGGCTTCAAACAGGCGTTTTTCCAATGCCAATGCCTGCTCTTGCGCGGTCAGGATTTTGTCTTCGAAGGTTTTGAGTTCGGGGGTGATGAAGCGTTCGGCGTTTTTCAGGGTCTGGCGGCGTTGGTAGTCGGCGGGGGCTTGCTCGGCCTGGACTTTGGATAACTCGATGTAGAAGCCGTGGACGCGGTTGAACTCGACTTTGAGGGTGGAGAGACCGGTGCGTTCGCGTTCGCGCGCTTCGAGGTCGAGCAGGAATTCGTCGCCGTGGTTTTGGATGTGGCGCAACTCGTCGAGTTCTGCCGAATAGCCTTGGTTGATGACGCCGCCGTCTTTGAGCCAGACGGCGGGTTCGGGCATCACGGCGGCTTTGAGGGTTTCGGCGACGGGCAGGGTTTCGGGGAAAACGGCTTTGAGGGTTTCTAAGAGACTGCTGCCCTCGGCGGACAGTTCGATTTCGGACAGGGCAAACAGGCTGTCGCGCAGGGCGGCGAGGTCGCGCGGGCGGGCGTTGCCGACGGCGATGCGGGCGGCGATGCGTTCGATATCCGCGATGTTTTTCAGACGACCTTGCAGGTTTTCGTATTGCGAACCCAGCGCGGCAACGGCTTCTTGGCGGGCGCGGATGTGGGCGCGGCTGCGTAAGGGGTGGTGCAGCCAGAGTGCCAAGAGGCGGCTGCCCATGTGGGTGGCGCAGCCGTCGAGTATGGAAAACAGGGTCGGTGATTTTTTGCCGGAGAGGGTTTGCGTGATTTCGAGATTGCGGCGCGTGGCGGCGTCCATACCGATATATTGGCTGTCGGTTTCGAGCGAAATGCCGTCTAAGTGTTGCGGCATCAGGTTTTGCGTCAGGCGGATGTAGTTCAACAGCGCGCCCGCCGCGCCGACGGCGGCTTCGTGTTCCTTGCCGTCCAAACCGAAGCCGTGCAGGTCTTGGCAGCCGAAGTATTCGGTCAACAATTTCGCGCCCGCGTCGGCGGCAAACTGCCACGAGTTCAGGCGCGTGATGTTGGCAGAAGTTGCATGAAAACCGTCAGGCAGGCTTTTGCCTTCGGGCAACAGGATTTCCGCCGCCTGCAAACGCGCCAGCTCGTCGGCGAGTTTGTCCGCCGTCGTCAGCTTGGTTTTGAATTCGCCGCTTTGCAAAGATGCCCACGCGATGGCGACGTGTTTTTTATCCGCGTTCACCGCCGCGATGCGGTTGGTTTCCTTGTCTTCCAAAAACGCCGCGTCGGTCAGCGTGCCGGGCGTCACAATGCGCACGACTTTGCGCTCCACCGGCCCTTTGCCCGCGCCGACTTCACCCACCTGCTCGCACACCGCCACGCTTTTGCCCATCTTCACCAGCCGCGCCAGATACTGCTCCGCCGCGTGAAACGGCACGCCCGCCATCTTAATCGGTACGCCGTCCATCTGCCCGCGCGTGGTCAGAGTGATGTCCAACAGCTTCGCCGCTTCCACCGCATCATCCAAAAACAGCTCGTAAAAATCGCCCATGCGGTAAAACACCAGCTTGTCGGCGTGCTGCGATTTGATGGCGAGATACTGCTGCATCATCGGGGAAACGGCGGATTTGCTCATGGGAATGCCTTGCAAAACGGAAAAGCCTTATTGTAGCAAAAGGTCGTCTGAAACCCTAAAACAAGGTTTCAGACGACCTTTTATAGTGGATTAACTTTAAACCGGTACGGCGTTGCCTCGCCTTGTCCTG
>JVVZ01000076.1:0-1305 GCA_001062585.1 Neisseria meningitidis | reverse complement strand
CGAGGCAACGCCGTACTGGTTTAAAGTTAATCCACTATAAAAGGTCGTCTGAAACATCAAGCAAAGAGTCAATATTCTGTCATTCATTTTTCGAAAGTCCGCCATGCTGACCATTACCACCTGCCTCACCTACCCCGAGCCGCCGTCCAACCTGCTGCCGCTGGCGGACGTACTGACGCGCGACAACATCCCCACCGCCTTCGCACCCTGGCAAAACCGACCGAAATCCGCCTTCATCCTGCCTTTGTGTGCATGGGATTATGCGGCGGAGCCTGAAGCGTTTGGGCAGTGGCTGACCGAAGCGGAAGCGTACGGGCAAAGGTTTATCAACCCCGTCGGGCTGATGCGTTGGAACATGGACAAACGCTATTTGTGCGATTTGGCAGAATGGGGGGCGGACGTGATTCCGAGCGTGCAGACGTCGTCTGAAAAAGAAAAATTGGAAGACATTTTAAAAAATCGGGGCTGGCGGGAAGCGGTCGTCAAACCCGTTATCGGGCAGAGCGGGCGCGGCGTGGCGAAAATCCGGGCGGGAGAAGTGTCGTTGAAGGCGGAGGATTATCCGCAAGGCGTCATCGTCCAGCCTTATATCCGCGAAATCGAAACGGCGGGCGAAACCTCGCTGGTGTTTTTGGACGGGCAATTCAGCCATGCCGTACTGCGTATGCCGCCCCAAGGCGAATGGCGCGCCAATTCCGCCTACGGCGTCGCCGTCAGCCCCGCCGCGCCGCCGGAAAAAGCAATCGAAACCGCACGGCAGATATTGGACATGCTGCCTGAAATACCGGCATACGCCCGCATAGACGGGACGCTGATCGGCGACAGGTTGCTGCTCAATGAATTGGAACTCGTCGAACCCGCCCTTTACCTGCATACCGCGGAAAACGCGGTTGCCGATATGGTGCAGGCGGTGAAGCGCGTTATCGCGGGTTGATGATAAAGAACCAATGCAAAAAAGGTCGTCTGAAAACAAAGGTAGCAGGTTTAAACCGTGCTATTCTTTTGTTTTCAGACGACCTTTTTAGAAAACCGACTGCGTTCGGCAGTCAACCTTTGATCGGTATTACAATTTGGGCTCCCCCATCCAGACTGCGGCGAGTGCGACGATGGATACCAAACTGATGATCATGATTAAATTTAAAAACAAAATTGACATATAGCCTCCGAAATGTTTGCTGTTGTGTTTATTATTGATACTGCCGTTCGGTATCATGGCGTACCGTAAGGCAGTTGGCGGCTTCATGCGGATACCCTTTTATAGTGGATTAACTTTAAACCGGTACGGCGTTGCCTCGCCTTGTCCTG
>JVVZ01000075.1:0-1067 GCA_001062585.1 Neisseria meningitidis | reverse complement strand
ATTACGGCGGGCAACGGCGGCTGGCGCGATTTCGACACCTTCCTGCGGCACTTGGGCGTCAACGAAATCATCGATGAAAACACCCTCAAAACCCACTATCCCGAAGCAAAATCCGACACATGGGGCGTACCCGACGAATTCATGTTCCGTTATGCCGAAGAAGAACTCGCGCGCGCCGAAAAAAGCGGCAAGCCCGTATTCATCATGATGATGTCCGTGACCAACCATCCGCCCTACCGCCTGCCCGCGCCGCATCAGGCGAAAACCTTCCGTTTGGACGAACAAGAGCAAAAACGCCTTGCCAACCTCGCCTCAGGCAAAGAGCTGAATGAAATTTTCAACACCTTCCGATACAGCAACGACCAACTCGGCCGCTTTATCGGCAAAGTGAAAACCATCGCGCCCGACACCATTATCGCCGCCACCGGCGACCACAATATGCGCGCCATCGGCTATCCCGAATCCGCCGATGCCGCACTCGGCCACAGCGTCCCCTTCTACCTTTACGTCCCGCAAGCCTACCGCGGCAGCGCCGAATACCATCCCGAACGCGCAGGTTCGCACAAAGACATCCTGCCGACCCTCTACAACTTAAGCCTGTCCAAATCGCGCTACTACCAAACTGGCTGCAACCTCACCGCCCCGCAACCCGATTCCGCATGGTGCGGCTACGGCTACAACCCCGAAGTCATCATCACCGAACGCGGTTTCTATCATCAACACAGCAAAGCATTCCACAAATGGGACAACAAAAATATCCAAACCGCCGAAAGCCGCCCAAGCACGCCGGATAACGAAGACCAAGCCATCATCCGCCGCGCCTCGGCATATACGCCGTTTCTTGAATGGCAGATCAACCGGATTATCAGCACCCAATAAATCCGTTTATCGCCAAAGGTCGTCTGAAAATTTTCAGACGACCTTTTTGCAAACCAACCATACCCCGGGCACTCCCGGCTTAAAGCAGATGCCGAACCATACCGTCATAGTGTAGTAAAATATAGTGGATTAACTTTAAATCAGGACAAGGCGAGGCAACGCCGTACGGGTTTAAAGTTAATCCACTA
>JVVZ01000074.1:0-1134 GCA_001062585.1 Neisseria meningitidis | reverse complement strand
AGGCGACGAAGCCGCAGACAGTACAGATAGTACGGCAAGGCGAGGCAACGCCGTGCTGATTTAAAGTTAATCCACTACACAAAGGTCGTCTGAAAAGGTTTCAGACGACCCCACAAGAAGGAACCTCATCATGCGCAACGTCAAACAAATCTACCGTGCAACCAGCCAACACTGGGTCGGCGACGGATTCCTCGTCCAACCCCTGTTCTCCCACATGGGCGACGACCGCGGCACCAACCCTTTCCTGATGCTCGACTACGCCGCACCCTATGAATTCTCCCCCAACGAAGCCCGCAGCCCGCGCGGTGTCGGACAACACCCGCACAAAGGCTTTGAAACCGTTACCATCGCCTACCACGGCGAAGTGGCACACCGCGACTCCAGCGGCGGGGGCGGCATCATTTACGAAGGCGACGTGCAATGGATGACCGCAGGTTCGGGCATCATCCATGAAGAATTCCACTCCGAAAACTTCAGCAAAAAAGGCGGACTGTTCGAAATGGTCCAACTTTGGGTCAACCTGCCCGCCAAAGACAAAAACACGCCGCCGCGCTATCAGCATCTCGCCAAAGCCGGTATCCCTGTCGTTGAACTCCCTGACGAGGCAGGCCGCCTGCGACTGATTGCCGGAGAATATAAAGGCGAAAAAGGCGCAGCCGACACCTTCACCGAAATGAACGTCTGGGACATCGTTTTGAATGCCGGTAAAAAAGCCGTATTGGAAACACCCGAAACCCACAACCTGTCTATGGTCTTCCTGCGGGGCAACGTTACCCTAAACGGCAAAGAGCAGGCAGGCGCAGGACAATTGGTCGGCTTTGAGAAAAGCGGCGGCAACGTACACATAGAAGCCGGCAGCGAAGAAGTCAAAATCCTTTTGCTCTCCGGCGTCCCAATTGACGAACCCGTCGTCGGCTATGGCCCGTTTGTGATGAACACCGCCGAAGAAATCCGCCAAGCCATCAGCGATTTCAAAAGCGGCAAATTCGGCAGCATTGATTGAGCATCTGCGCCGAAACAAAATAGGCTGTATCTCACAGACAGGCTTCTCATGCTGAAAACGGATATCACGCGTTTCACTATAGTGGATTAACTTTAAATCAGGACAAGGCGAGGCAACGCCGTACTGGTTTA
>JVVZ01000073.1:0-1234 GCA_001062585.1 Neisseria meningitidis | reverse complement strand
CGGACGGCCGCTGACCAAAACCGCCCAAGTAAGAATGTGCGGCAATTCCGTATCGCCGCCGCCGATGGCCGCGCTGATACGGGCCAACTACCGCCCCGAAGAAGCATTGGACGAACAACAGGCGGCCTGACCGCCCATGACATCAAACAGCCTGCCGCCACACAGATACCGTGTGGCGGCAGGCTGTTTTTTTACGTCCGCACCCCACAAACCGGCCAAATAGGGTGGACAATTTGCATATGGACAATTAAAGCTTGAAAAGGCCGTCTGAAACGGCATGCCCGCCGTTTCAGACGGCCTTAAGCGTTCGACGGTTAATAATGGTATCGGCATTGCGCGACAAACAATGTATCGCCGCGTACCTGATAGACCAAGCGATGCTCCAAATCAATCCGCCTCGACCAAAACCCCTGCCAGTTATGCCGCAGCGGTTCGGGTTCGCCCAAGCCCTCAAACGGATGGCGCATAATGTCTTTAATCAGCAGATTGATGCGTTTCAGAGTCTTTTTGTCTTGGGTTTGCCAGTATAGATAATCCTCCCAAGCATAGTCTGCCCACGCCAAGATCATGATTCTGCCAAGCCGCGTTCAACCGCCAGCCCCTGCCGGATTTGTTCGACAGCCTGATTCAATCGTTGCGCGTTTTGGGGGCTTGCCGTCAAATAGGCCGTTTCTTCATAGGAATGGAAATCCTCCAAACTCATCACAACCGCAGGTTTGCCGTTTTGCCGGGTAATCAAAACAGGCCGATGGTCGTCGGCCACTTTATCCAATGTCCCCGCCAGCTCGGCACGAAACGCGCTGTAAGTCATAACATCCATTACGATACTCCTTAAATAGGTACGCATTATTGTACAACTATTGCGTATTTCAAACCATCTTGCCTTTGATGGACAGGTGGTTTTTTCACGCCCGTCTGCCAAACAGCCCGCCTGCCAGACAACAGCCCCGCTGCAAGACAATAGCAATCTGCTATAAAAAATGCCCGCCGTAGGGGGCAAGTGAAAAACAGGCATGGCGGTTTTGCAGGCTGCCGCAGGTGCCGGAAAAGCCGCCTAAGTCTGTTTTTCACTTGGGGGCGTGGGGCCGTTTCGGTCGAACCCTGAGAGACGGTAACGGGGCTGCGGCGGGCATTTTTCCATGCCAAAGGCCGTCTGAACAGCCGAAAACGGGCGAAAATTAAACGCAAATTAACTTTTAATTTACCTAAATTAATTGTTTTGCGGTTGGTTTTC
>JVVZ01000072.1:0-922 GCA_001062585.1 Neisseria meningitidis | reverse complement strand
GATTAACTTTAAACCAGTACGGCGTTGCCTCGCCTTGTCCTGATTTAGTTAATCTACTATATGTTGCGGATTCAGACGACGCTCGGGCTGTTTTCGCAATGTATTGTGTGAATCGTGTGTTCGGTGTTGTGTCGGGCTGTCTGACCCGACTTTTGCTTTTTCAGACGACCTTATTTATCCAAACGTAGCAGCGGGCCGCCTGCTTTCTGTACCGCCGTTTGATAGGCGGGGTCGTTTTCGATGCGCTGCAAATAGGCGCGGATGTTGGGATAGTCCGCCAATCCGAAGCGGTCGGCGGCGGCTTGCAGCGGGTAACTCATCATGATGTCGGCGCCGCTGAGCCGGTTGTTGACCAGCCAGTCTTTGCCGTTTAATTCGTTTTCGACATAGGCAAGATGCAGGGAGGCTTGCGGTTCGATAAAGCCGTTTTTGACGTTGCCGCTGATTTTGCGTGCAACGGGTTTGACGAAAAACGGCATGGGGGCGTTTTCTATTTTGCGGAACACCAGCCCGAGCAAAAGCAAGGGCATCAGCGAACCTTCGGCATAGTGCAGCCAGCGTTGGTAATGCCAGTAATCTTGGCTGCCGCGTTCGGGCATGAAGCGTCCGCCGCCGTAGGTTTGAATCAGGTAGTCGGTAATCGCGCCGCTTTCGTTGAGCACGAATCCGTCGTCGTCGATAACGGGGGATTTGCCCAGCGGGTGTACGGCTTTGAGTTCGTCGGGTGCAAGCAGGGTTTCGGGATGGCGCGCGTAGGTTTTGATTTGATACGGTGCGCCGATGAGTTCGAGCAGCCAGACGATGCGCAGGGCGCGGGACTGTACCAATACATGCAGGGTAATCATTCGGTTTTCCTCGGTGTGTGTATAGTGGATTAACTTTAAACCAGGACGGCGTTATCTCGCCTTAGCTCAAAGAGAAC
>JVVZ01000071.1:0-4190 GCA_001062585.1 Neisseria meningitidis | reverse complement strand
TTCGTCGCCTTGTCCTGATTTAAATTTAATCCACTATAAAAAGGTCGTCTGAAAATCTGTTTTCAGACGACCTTTTTGTTTGCAGCCAAAGTTCAGACCGTAAACTTGACGATCTTGGCGCTCAATCCAGAGTTCTCTTTTTGAACCTTGAATGTACCAAGGAATGAAAGGGATGAGGGTTTGTAGTGGGGAGGTTTGCAGTCGGGGAAGGGATTCAATTGGGTATTTGGGTCTTTCCGATGCTTGCAATCTGAACAAGCGGTCTTATATAGTAGGAGCTGCGGTGTCAGCTTCTTTATTTCCAACCTTCAAAGGTTTCTTAATTTACATGAATAAAATTATTCTGCCTGCGCTTTGCGCCCTGCTTCTTGCTTCCTGCGGTAACGATACCGACAAAATCGGACGTGCCAGCACGGTTTTTCATATGCTGGGGAAAAATGACCGTATTGAAGTCGAGGGGTTTGATGATCCTGATGTGCAAGGGGTTGCCTGTTATATTTCTTATGCGAAAAAAGGCGGTTTGAAAGAAACGGTGAATTTGGAGGAAGATGCGAGCGATGCTTCCGTGTCGTGCGTGCAGACGGCGGAGGTCATCCGTTATAACGAGCAAGCCGTCGTCAAGCCGCGGGAAGTGTTTAAGCGCAGCGCGAGCTTGGCGTTTAAGAGCCAGCAGATTATCCGTTATTACGATCCTAAACGTAAGGCGTTTGCGTATTTGGTTTACAGCGACAAAATCGTTCAGGGTTCGCCGAAGAACTCTTTGAGCGCGGTGTCGTGCTTTGGCGGTGCTAAAGCGGATGCGCAGCAAGTTGCCGGCGGTATGGAAGGCAAACAGATTTACGGTGCGTGCGTCGTGGATGCGCCTGTGCCGAACAAGTAAAAGATGAGCGATATGAACCTAACCGACCATTTCCTGATTGCCATGCCCGATATGGACGACCCGTTTTTCGAGAATTCGGTGATTTATGTGTGCGAACACAACGAAGAGGGCGCGTTGGGCATCATCATCAACAAACCGTCGCCGATTACGATGGACATGATTTTTGCGGCAACCGACCGCAATATCCCTTTGCGGATGCAGCACGAACACGTCATGATGGGCGGGCCGGTACAGATTGACCGCGGCTATGTCGTGCATACGCCGGTGGGCAACTGGCAAAACAGTATGATTGTTTCAGACGACATTGCGCTGACGTCTTCGCGCGATGTGATTGAAAACTTATCGCGTCAGGGCGCGGTGGATAAGATTTTAATCAGCATAGGCTATTCGAGCTGGAGCAAAGGGCAGCTTGAACGCGAGCTGACGGACAATGTCTGGCTGACGGTGAAGGCGGACGAGCATATTTTGTTCGATATGCCTTACGAACATCGCTATGCCGCTGCATTCGCCAAGCTGGGCATCCAGCCCGATGCGCTTGTCTGTGGAGCCGGTCATGCATAAAACACCGGCTGGGACGGTTTTGGCGTTTGATTTCGGCGAGGCGCGTATCGGCGTGGCGCAAGGCGATGCGGAACTTGGCTTGTCGCATCCTTTGGCGACGGTTACCGGCAACAGCAACGACGAGAAATTCAACGCCATCGCCAAGCTGATACGGGAATGGCAGCCCAAGCATCTGGTCGTTGGACTGCCGACCCACGCCGACGGTACGGAACACGAGTTGACCCGCCTCAGCCGCAAATTCGGCCGCCGCCTGCACGGGCGTTTCAACCTGCCCGTATATTGGGTGGATGAGCGGATGTCCTCGCTATATGCGGAAAGCCTGCTTGCCGAAGCGCAGGTATTCGGGCGCAAACAGAAGGCGGTACTCGACCAAGTGGCTGCTCAGGCGATTTTGCAGGGCTTTTTCGACGGCGGCGCGGCAGAGTATTTCAACGGCAGGGAAGAAGGTTCGGAAGAATAATTTGTTTGAGATAGTTTGAAAAAAGGTCGTCTGAAAGTGGAGTTGGCGGGATTGGAATCCGGCAACAGGCTTTCAGACGACCTTTTTGCATCAGAACAAGGCTTCAATCCTTAACAACGCGCCGACGCGGTGTTTTTGGTTTTCTTTGCGGTTGTTGTAGTAGTTGACTTCGGTTTGGGTAAACAGCCAGTTGCGCCAAATCGGTTGGCGGTAGGTGGTAAACGGACCGTAGGTGTTGAGGGCGGCTTTGCGTTTTTCGATATTGCCGCCGGTGTACACGCCGTAGTTGACGTGGCGGTGTTTGCCGAGGTTGTGTTGGCGGAAGAGGCTGTTGCCCCATGTCCAGTCTTCGGTTTTATCGTGTTCGTATTGCAGGTGTGCCTGATTGGCGATAAAGCTTTTTTCGCTGGGGATGTAGCGCGTTTCCCAGTTGGTACGGACATGGTGTTTGCTCTTGATGCCGTAACGGTAGATTTGCTCCAAGCGGGTGTCGATGTTGTCGGTCAGTTGCCAATTGCTCGAGCTTTTGGCGCGGGCGAACAGGTCGCTGCCGGAGCGGATACCGATATCGAAGTCGGTATCGGTGCGCTGTTTGGCGAATGCTTCAGACCAGCGTACGGCAAGGGAGGCGTTGTTGTCGCGGCTTTGGGATGCGTCGAATATCCTGCCGTTGGTATTGGTACGGTTGCGGTAGGCGTTGGCTTCGTGTTTCAACTCGTCGTCCAAAGAGTCGTCACCGAAAATCACATGGACTTTTTTCTCTAAGGTCGGCAGTTTCAGACGACCCCGTACGCGGGGGGTCACGGTAAACTTGTCGTCAGGGTTCCATTCGGTATCGAGCATGACGCGCAGGTTGGCATCGGCAGGGTAGTCGGGATCGGGTTCGCCAAACCAATCGTCGATGCGGTTGGACCATTTGTCCAAGCGTTTGGAAACGACTTCGTGGCGGTGGTCCACCCAAGTGTCGCCGTCGGCAGGCGGTTCGTCTTTCGCGGCGGCAATCGTGGGGAAGAGGGTGAGCAGGGTGAGTAGGGATAACGTTGTGGTTCGGATAGTCATTGTTTTTCCTTGCTTAATGCATAAAGCTATTATGGACGGTATCTTAGGGATAATGCAAGTCGTCTGAAAAAGGCTGTGATAAAATCTTGCGCGCCCGGTTTGCCGCCGTTCTGTTGTGCAGAAAAGCAGTCAGGCGGGCGCATACCAATACATTAAGGAAAACCGAATGAGTATTTTGTCGAAAATTTTTGGGAACAAGCCGTCCGGCGAAACGGCACAAGAGCCGCGCAGACTTTCCGCGCAGGAAAAAAGCGAGGGTTCGGCGCGGGCGATTTATGCGAAAGATAAAGTGTATGTGCCGCTGTCTGCCATGCAGGCGGATGTGTCGGAAGGGACGGGCATCCCTTATATAGGTCGTCTGAAAGACGGGCGGACGGTTTTATATCTGTTTGAAACCTATGAAGCGGCGCGGGCTTTTTCAGACGGGCAGGACGGCGCTTTAGACGGCATCGGCTTGGTCGGTGCGTTGGATAAGGCGGACCAGTTCAATAATCTGAACAATGTCTTGCGTGTCGCGCACTCGCTGGGCATTCAACTGATGGAATACAGAGGGCAGGATGGCGAGCATTTTGAATGCGCGCTTTCTTGGCTGATACGCGTGAACGGCGCGGGCAGCATGGCGGCTTCCAGAGAGAAGATGGATGCTTTGTCCATCGGTACCGATGCCAAGCTGCCGCTGCAATTTCATCCGATAGCCATTGTCGGTTTTGCCAATCCCTATAAGGTTACACCCGCGCGGGCGGAGGAGTTGTTCAAGCAGTTTACAAATGTCGAAGATGACGAATTGCTGAGTTTTTTTGCCGGTAACACGCCGCAGGAGAATGTGCTGCTGATCGGATTGGTGGAAAAATATTCGGCGGATTTGGCAAAATCCGTGAAGTATATTGTTTGGAACCAATTGGCAGAGCAGCCGCTTTTTGTCGGGATCAACCGCAAAGATGGCGGGCTTTACGCGCGGGACGGTTATTTATATCTTTTTTACACCGACCGTTTCCAACACATGGGTCCTGCCCGCTGCCATCCCGTTTCCGGCAAGGAAGCAGCGTTGGACTTGGTTCGCCGCCACGAACTGAAAGGCATCGCCCTGACCGACGGGCTGCACAATATGGCTCGGTTTGAAAACGACGTGATATTCCAAGATGGGGAATAGCGGCAACCTTCCCGCCGCCGCTTGAAATATAGTGGATTAAATTCAAATCAGGACAAGGCGACGAAGCCGCAGACAGTACA
>JVVZ01000010.1:0-2526 GCA_001062585.1 Neisseria meningitidis | reverse complement strand
ATAGTACGGCAAGGCGAGGCAACGCTGTACTGGTTTAAAGTTAATCCACTATAACGATAGTCTGCTCACACTGACACGGACGGAACATCATTTTCCCCACCATCGTTTTTCCCCTAAGGAGCGTATCATGAAACTGAATCTGCAAAAAACCACCGCTGCTGTTTTGGCTGTTTTATTCAGCGCAGGCGTATTTGCCGCCAACAATGCCTACAATCCATTTGATTACGGTTACCAAAACCACAAATACGGCAAAAAATGGGGCAAACCCGCCTCTGAAGCCGAAGGCGAAAAAGTGATGAAACACGCTGCCTACCGTTCAGGCGTGCACTACACCAACGTCAACCGCATGCCCGGCAATGTAGACCGCAACGGCGTGAAAACCGTACAGGTCAACGACGCATACACCCGTCAAAACCTCGGCCGCTATGCGTTCAACACCATCAAGAGCGGCGGCTCTGAAGTGTACTACGGCGAGTGGGTCGGTAAAGAATACGCCAAAGGCACCAACCGCGGCGTTTTCTACTCTGGCGACAAACGCGCTACCTCTATGCCGGTATCCGGTGTAGCCAACTACGCCGTCAAAGGTATCAACAACTACACCGGCAACAACCCGATGGTCGGTACTTTGCGCGCGGACTTCGGTCAACGCGTCTTGGCAGGTTCTATGAAAAACAACGCTGTACAGATGGACATCCATTCCCGCATCAAACCGTCCAGCGCATCGTTTGAAGGCTACGCCCGCGCCAACGGCCACTTCGGTAAAACCGAAGGCCACTTCTTCGGTCACAACGCAAGCGCGCTGGCCGGGGTTGCCAAATTTAAAACCGACCGCAACTTGGATACGGCATTCGGCGGTGTGAAACGCTAAAATCCGTAGTTAAGTAAAATAAAGCCTGCTTCACGCAGGCTTTTTTAAACACCAGCCCGCCAACCTTCTCAAGGTCGTCTGAAACCGCCGACCGGAAAGCCGACACCATGTACAAACCGTCTGCCTGCCTTATCCTCTTTCTCGCCGCCCCCGTCCTTGCCGCGCCACGCTCCGACTTTTCAGACGACCGTACCGCGCAACGCCTGTGGCAGGATACCCGCCAAACCATGCAGGAACAGGAACAAAAAGTGCGCGAATACCGCCTCGACATTCCCGCCGAAAACATCGGGCAGACAGCCGAAACCGACCCCGAAGCCGACCAAGGCGAAGCCCTGTTTAACGCCGTCAATCACAACGACTGGCAAACCGTGCGCCCGTTGCTTGAGCGTTATACCCAGCAAACCGAATACGACCCCGACATCGCCCTCTTTGTCCGCGCCTCGCTCGCCCGCGGCGAAGGCAGGTGGAAAGATGCCAAACAAGACTACGAAACCCTGCTGCAACGCCATCCCGACTTCACGCGCGGACGGCTCGATTACGCCCGACTGCTCTTTGAAGGTCGTCTGAACCGCGAAGCCACTTCCGAATTTATGCGCCTGCAAAACGAAGACCTGCCCGAAGCTGTCAAAGAAAACATCGGCCATTTCCGCGACTCTCTAAACCAACGCCAAAGCTGGCAGGGCAGTCTTTCCGTCGGCGCCGTCCACAACAGCAACATCAACGAAGCCAGCGGCAAAGTGTGGTGTAAAACCCAAATCGCCGGCGAATGCTGGGAAGAATTTTCAGGCGACCAGCCCGTTTCCGCCAACGGCATCAAATACGAAGCCGCCGCCGTCCGACGCTGGCAGATTAAAGGACATCACGGCATCGCCGCCCGCGCGCTCGGCTACGGCCGCTTCTACCGCGACCATAAAGACTTCAACGAACACACGCTCAACCTCAGCGCAGGCTACCAGTTTGAAAACCACCGCCACACCTTCGCCCTCGCCCCGCTTGTCGAATGGAACGGCAGCGGCGGCAAAACCCTCAACCGCGCCTACGGCGTACGCAGCGAGTGGAACCTCGACAAAGGCAGCTGGACGTGGAACACCGAAGCCGAGTGGAAACACCTCTCCTATTCCGACAAAACCCGCCTGCTCGACGGCAGCCTCTTCTCCGTTTACAACACCCTGTCCTACTTCCCGCGCAACGACCTCATGCTCTACGGCGGCATAGACTGGCAGCAGCGCAAAGCCAAAGACCATGTGGACAGCTACCGCCAAATCTCCGCACGGCTGGGTGCCGCAAAAATCTTTGAAGCCGGCTTCGATGCCTCACTCTCTGCCACCTTCGGCCTGCGCAGCCACCGCGAAGAGAACGCCGTACTCGAACAACGCCGCCGCGACAAAGAACAGACCTACCTCCTCAACATAGGTGCAGACCGCTGGAAAGCCGCCGGCCTCAAACCCGTCCTCAGCTATAAACACCGCCGCGTCAGCGGCAACACCGACTGGCTGTACAGCTACAAGCAAAACGAAGTCGGTCTGTCGCTGGTGAAATCGTTCTAACGCAGGACGCAGAAACGCAAAGGTCGTCTGAAATTCAGTTTTCAGACGACCTTTGCGTTTTATAGTGGATTAAATTTAAATCAGGACAAGGCGACGAAGCCGCAGACAGTA
>JVVZ01000070.1:0-3731 GCA_001062585.1 Neisseria meningitidis | reverse complement strand
CTCTTTGAGCTAAGGCGAGGCAACGCCGTATTGGTTTAAAGTTAATCCACTATAAAACGGATTACAAGACAAAGGTCATCTGAAAACCAGGTTTCAGGTTTTCAGACGACCTTTTTATTTGACGGATAAGGACATTATCGAAACTGCGTCTGTCGAAGCAGTTTCAGACGACCTTCTTCAATAGGGCAAACCCTTACGCTTCTTCCGCTTTGCTGCGGATAATCAGAAGCGGCAGGTGGCTTTGGCGCATAACGGTTTCGGCGAAGCTGCCCATCAGGAGGTGCATCAGGCCGGTGCGGCCGTGTGTGCCGAGTACCAGCAGGTCGGCGCCGTTTTCATCGGCGTAATCGACCAAATCCTGCGCCATTTCGCGCGCGCCTTTGTTGGCGACCAGCAGGTGTTTGACAATGTTTTCCACGCCGTTTTCGCGGGCGGTTTTTTCAGCGAAGTCCAAAACTTCGTTGCCTTGGGCGACGGCGGCGGCCTCGTAGCTTTCGTGTTGCAGGAATTCGGGGGCGAGCGCCATGTATTCGGCGGGGTTGGCGACGTGTACCAAAGTCAGGCGGGCGTTGTTGACGCTTGCCAACTCGGCGGCGTGTTTCAGGGCGTTGAGGGAAGTTTCGCTGCCGTCAACGGCTACAACCAGATGTTTGTACATAGTTCATTCTCCTTTTGCGCCGCAGGCGGCACTTTGTTTCATGCGGTTGGGAAGGGTCCGATATGAAACGATTATAGACTCTTTCGGGCTGCTGCAACAGCCCGTCTGCTTTCCAGTATAATATGTGTCGGACTCGTCCGCAGCGTTTTGCGTTGATTTTCATTCATTTATTGATATATCACAAGGTTGGGTATGAACGACACCGTTTTTCTTCCTTCGCGCCGTTTCGGCGGTATTGCCAGACTCTACGGAGATGAAGCACTGGCGCGGTTTTCGCGCGCGCACGTCTGTGTGGTCGGCGTGGGCGGGGTAGGCTCTTGGGCGGTGGAGGCTTTGGCGCGGACGGGCATCGGTCGTTTGACCTTGATTGATTTGGACAACGTCGCCGAGTCCAACGTCAACCGCCAGCTTCATGCGCTGACCGACGATTTCGGCAAGGCGAAGGTGACGGCGTTGCGCGAACGCATTGCCCAAATCAACCCGCAATGCGAAGTGGAGGAAATCGAGGATTTTGTGACGGAAGACAATCTGGAAACGCTTTTCAGACGACCTTTCGACTTTGTGATCGACGCGATAGACCAAGTGCGCGTCAAGGCGGCGATGGCGGCTTATTTCGTGCGGCACAATCAGCCGTTTATCCTCAGCGGCGGCGCGGGCGGACAGAAAAATCCGGCGTTGATTCAAACCGCCGATTTGAGCCGCGTTACCCACGACCCGCTGCTTGCCAACCTGCGTTATACCTTGCGCAAACGCTACGGCTTCAACCGCGATACCAAAGAAAAAATGCGCGTACCGTGTGTGTTCTCGACTGAGAACATTACGCCGCCGCAATCGGGCGAAGCGTGTTCGACCGATACCGCGCCGCAAGGGCTGTCCTGCGCGGGCTATGGGGCGAGTATGCTGGTGACGGCTTCGTTTGGGCTGTATTGTGCGCAGGCGGCGGTAGAACATATTGCGGGACGGAAGTGAGATGAACCGATTTTTTAAAACCTATTTTATCGCCAGCTTGATTTATGCGGTTGTCTTCGGTTTGCTGATGTACGGTGACGGTTTGCTGTTTTCAGGATCCGAATGTTTTGATATTGACGCTGACAATGAACAGTATGCAGAGTATTGTCTGCGAGCTGCTGAAATGTCGGCTTTTGAGAAAGTGTCTTTGAAGGTTTTCTTCTTTCCGTTTTTATCTGTAATGTTATTGTCCCTACTCAATGCCGGCATTATGAAGTGGACCAAACGCTGTACAACTTCGATGACTCTTGCTTTGCCTATTGTCGAATGGTTGATTGTTTGGTTCGTTTTTTTACTGTGGGAATGGAGTAGTCTGGATAGTTGGATGTCAATAGGAGGACTTCTTTTTTTGGGATTGCCTGTTTATGGCATGGCAGCAGTTCAAGCCCTGAGTGTGTTGCGCTCTTCTGCAAATGCCAATCAGAAAATTTGATGTGGGTTTAAGCCTTTTGAAATTTATTTTTTCAGACGACCTTTTTTGCCTATGAACCGATTTTTCAAAGCCTATTTTATCGCCAGCCTGATTTATGCGGTGTGGTTCGGCGTGTTGATGTATGCCGTCGATCCGATGTTTGGCGCAATGGGATGCGACATACAGTCGGGCGATTATTTGTGTTTTCAGGACGGCTCTCCGCGGCCGTTTACCAATTTCCTTTATCCTTTCCTGTCCGTTCCGATATTCAGCCTTTTGCACGCTGCTATCATGAAGTGGCGCAAACGCTGCTCGGTCGGGATGATTTGGTTTTTGGTCGGCTGCGAATGGCTGCTATTGTCGGCTTGGATAATTGTGATGCTGGCGCGAGATGGCTTTGTGTTTTCCCGCGATGCCGTTACGGTGCTGACCGGTTCGTTTTTCGCCGTTTTGCCGCTGCTGGGCATGGCGTTGGCGCAAACGCTTGCCATTGCCATCGCTTCTTTGAAAAGCCAACGCAAAAAAGGCTGATTTTTGTTTTGCCGCATTCGTTTTGACGAAACCCGCTGCGTTTTCAGACGACCCCGTTATTGATTAACCACCCATCAAACCTAATAAGAAAAAGCTCCTCTAATCATGCCTTCAGAA
This sequence comes from Neisseria meningitidis, assembly GCA_001062585.1. Lineage (GTDB taxonomy): Bacteria > Pseudomonadota > Gammaproteobacteria > Burkholderiales > Neisseriaceae > Neisseria > Neisseria meningitidis_D. Next base: position 1,005 of record JVVZ01000070.1, on the reverse strand, counting down.
CACCTTATCTCTTCCGCTGCGGCAACGTCGTCTGAACACACTGTCGCGTGGGTATTCGGTCAACCCGTAACCGATTTGCCGCAGGATTTGTTTATTCCGCCCGATGCTTTGAAGGTTGTCTTAAGCAGCTTCCAAGGACCGTTGGATTTGCTGCTTTACCTTATCCGCAAACAGAATATCGACGTTCTCGATATTCCGATGGTGAAGATTACCGAGCAATATCTGCACTATATCGCCCAAATGGAAGCGTATCAGTTTGATTTGGCAGCGGAATATCTCTTGATGGCGGCGATGCTGATTGAAATCAAATCGCGCCTGCTGCTGCCGCGTCCCGAAGAGGTCGAAGATGAAGAGGCGGATCCGCGTGCCGAGCTGGTGCGCCGCCTTTTGGCTTACGAACAGATGAAGCTGGCGGCGCAGGGTTTGGATGCGTTGCCGCGCGCGGGACGGGATTTTGCTTGGGCGTATCTGCCGTTGGAAATCGCGGTCGAGGCGAAGCTGCCGGAGGTGTATGTCGCCGATTTGACGCAGGCGTGGCTGGGCATTTTGTCGCGGGCGAAACATACGCGCAGCCATGAAGTGATTCAGGAAACCATTTCCGTGCGCGCGCAGATGACGGCGGTTTTACGTCGTCTGAACGAGAGCGGGATATGCAAATTCAGCGATTTGTTCAAACCGGAGCAGGGCGCGGCGTATGTGGTCGTCAATTTCATCGCGCTCTTGGAGCTTGCCAAAGAAGGTTTGGTCCGCATCGTCCAGCCGGACAGCTACGGCGAAATCGAAATCAGCCTAAAACAGGAAAATTTAGAACGCCCGGAAGCGGAAGAGGGCGTTTCAGACGACCCCTCTGCCGACGTTGAAGGCGAAACGGCATGATGATTTCACGCTTGGCAAACCCATACCCATTTTAATCAACTGCCCTTTATATAGTGGATTAAATTTAAATCAGGCCAAGGCGACGAAGCCGCAGACAGTACAGATAGTACGGCGAGGCAACGCCGTACT